>CAZJTO010000011.1:0-22578 GCA_964548935.1 uncultured Saprospiraceae bacterium | reverse complement strand
TATGGAAACATTGTTCATGCCGAAGAGGGAGCACAACCCATCGTTCTATCTGGAGTGGGAACATGGAATGGTACATTCAATAATAATCCTAGTCAAGAACTCGAAAGTGGAGTTTATGCCTATGTCGTACAGTTCTCATTCATCGATGGAGGAGAACCCGAGCTTCGACGAGGAAATGTGACGTTGATTAGATAATTAATCGAGAGAACTCTACCCTTCTTTGAGCTGGAGTGAGTCTACCGCATTATCACTGGACTTATCCTTTACGTTTAACTCGAGAAACAAGGTTTTTATAGGATCATTCTTAGCGTCAGAATGGACTATGATCTCAGGCTTTTGAGGTCCGGACTTCCCAACTGAATGATAGTCAACCCCTATTTCTCCTTCTTCTCCAGGGGCAATTGCCAAGAATGGATACGACGGCTGTGTGCAACCACAAGTTCCTTCTGCTTTTTCGATATTCAATGGAGCCTTACCAGTGTTTTTAAATTTGAATGTGTGAGTGATAACATCTCCTTCGATGATATCGCCAACCTCATAGCTTTCCTCCAAAAACTCTATCTCTGGATAATACCTCTTAACGGGTTTGGCGATTTTTTTCTTTTTGGATTTGACTGCAGCTATCTTGGAGTTATCGTTTTGAGCAATTTCAGGAGTACCCTTGCTGTCTGATTCCTGCTGTACCCTCTTATCTGCTTCCTTCTTTTCTTTTATAAACTCGTCTATATCAAAGTCTTCTTTTTGTGTTGATATAGTATCTCCTGCCACGTACTCTTCACTTGTAGAACTAGCACTATCGTTATCTGAATCAGAGTATTTTGCATCACCACCTCGGCACCCGAGTATAACGGATCCGCAAACCATTAAAATCAACTTGAATGAGTAATTCATCAAGGCGAAGTTAATAATCCTGACTTATATATTAAATTACTCTTTAGCGAAGGACATTCACAACACCTGTAATCAACTCATTATTACCCTCGCAGATATATGAGACCCTATAGACATAAGAGCTGTTACCAACCTCGACTCCACTATCCAAACGCCGTCCGTCCCAGGTACCTGTTATATCATTAGTTTGAAATAATCGTCCACCCCACTTATCAAATATCTCGAATGAAATCAACTGTTCAATTAAGAAGGGATTACTGATACCAAAATTATCATTTATGCCATCTCCATTAGGGGTAAACGTATTGGGTAATAGAAGATCCGAGCAACTCACAATATCTCTGTCCACCACATTTATAATAACATCATCCGTAAACATGCATTCATCATCGTCGATTGTCAACGTATAAATGTTAGTACCTAATGGAGGAGTTGCTATAGGCTCAATCACTGAAGGATCATCAAGGCCCACTGTAGGCGACCAACTGAACAAATCTGTACAAAGTTGTCCAGTATTAAGGACGATTGACTGTCCTTCAAATAACGTGGTGTCATTAATCAATAGTTGATTAGGTCTAACGTCTTGAGACACAATCTCCCTAAGTGAAAGTGCAGTATCATAAACTCTTAATTCATCAATTACACCGGCAAATCTAGTGTCCCCGCCAATCGCAATATCATTACATGGAGAATCTGCCAATCGTAGATCCACTCCGTCAGGTGGATTAAAGGTAAACAGTGATCTACCCAACTGTTCATCCATCAAATCCCCGTTGATGTATAAGCGTCCAGTGCCTCCTTCTATGCTAAACACAATATAATTTAGGCAACCTGCTTGCTCGATTTCACCGCTTAAGTCAATTCTATTTTCTGCATTATCAGAAAACCTAATCCTTATTGCATTAAAATCAGGGATATATCTGATCAACATTGCAGTATCATTATTGCAAGTTTCGGCAATCGAGAGTATGTCCATGGATTGCGTTACAGTCTGGTCAAAAGATGCATAGAAACCTATGGTATAATCAGATCCAAATACGTCAGTCAAGCCTGGACTAAAATCTCCAATCTCATTTCCTGAAAACTCTAAGCCGCTAGATGACGCTCCACAGGTGCATAGGTTACCAAAAACAAATCCGTCAAAAACTCCCAAATCATCATTCAATGAGCAGTCGTCCATGCTATAAAATGCAACTGGATTAACTTGTGAGAATAATGGCGATATTGCCATGATATATAGGATAGAATATCCCAGAATGTAAATAAAACCCTTTTTCATGCGGTATAGTAACGCTGCAATTAAGTAAATAATTCTGTTAGGAAGTAAGCATAAAATATAAGGAGTAATCCCCCCTGTAAAAAGCTAATCTTCTTGGATATACACAAGAGCATTAAGAGAAAAGATACAGCGAGCATAAATGGCAAACTAAACTCAAGGATTGAAGCAGGAATAACAAGATTCCCAAAGAAAGACGGAATCGCCATAACGGCATAGCTATTAAACACGTTGGAGCCTATTACATTACCCAACGCCATTCCAGCCAAACCTCGCTTACAAGCCGCCACACTCACAACAACCTCTGGCAAGGAAGTGCCCAATGCTAATGCAGACAAAGACACAATCTCAGGATCGACTCCCATAAGTGTAGACATATCAGATATCGACGATACTGTATAAGACGCTCCAAAAAAAATGCCCACTGCACCCAGCACAACAATGAGATATTCACTCCAGGTCGCTTTAGCCGCACTATCGGATGGTTCGGCAGTCCCGCTTTTCATACTGTTCCAAAGGAAAATAATCAATGCAGCACAGAATAAAATGGCCTCGATGGTTGAAAACGAAAGATCCTGTAGGCTAAACCATAGTATTATGGCTGATGCCATAAGCATCGGAATATCCTGACCAATTAAATCTCGTTTAATTATCATATCTCCCGAGACAACCCCAGAAATCCCCACGACCAACAGTATATTAGTAATATTGCTACCGACTACGTTACCCACAACAATCTCACTACTCCCGTGATATACCGATATGATTGAGGTCATGAGCTCAGGTAGGCTTGTACCGAAAGCAACCACCGTCACTCCAATTACGAAAGGAGCGACACCGAATCCCAACCCTATATTTTCAGACGCACCGATAAAGCGATCTGAAGAATATATGAGCACAGTCAGACTAACAATGAATATGACAATCGAACTTAACATAGAAGGAAGATCCTTGAACCGTGCAAAGATGAAATAAAAGTTATTGGCAAAACTTGGAATTATCTAAAAACATAATAATACTTGCCATCTGTTAATGATACCTTTGATCGATGTCAAAATCTCCAAAAGGCGAAACCCCTGATTCTAGCTCTGAGAAAGAAATGAGCTTTCTAGATCATCTCGAGGAATTGAGATGGCACATCATCCGATCAATTATAGCGATTGTGCTAATTGGAATCTTAGTCTTTTGGCAGAGTCAATTGGTCATTGATATTCTTTTTGCGCCACGCTTCAAGACATTTCCAACATACCGTTTCATTTGTAGAAATTTTGACGTGTTCTGTGAGGTACCCCAGTTTCAGATGATATATAAAGACCTTGGGGAGCGATTTTTCACTCATTTGAAAACCTCTATTTGGCTTGGCATCATATTAGGCTTTCCTTATCTCTTTTGGGAGTTTTGGCGATTTATCAAGCCCGGTTTATATGAGCATGAGAGAAAAGCCACTCGAGGTATGGTAGGAATCTGCACTCTACTATTCTTCTCTGGGGTGCTATTTGGATATTTTATTATCGCACCTTTTGCAATTAGCTTTTTGGCCGGATATCAATTTGGTACAGATGATAGTGAAGTCTCTTCCACATTGTCTTCATATGTATCCTATATGACGTTGATCACGTTGCCAACAGGAATTGTTTTTCAGCTGCCAGTAGTGGCTTACTTCCTTGGAAAGGCAGGCATCATTGGATCTGACACTATGAAGAAGTTCAGACGGCATGCTATTGTCGTCATATTCATTATGGCTGCCATAATCACACCACCAGATATAATAACACAATTCCTAATCGCTCTGCCATTAATGGGCTTGTATCAGATCGGAATAATCGCAGTTAAACGTATTGAAAAGAAACGTGCCCAAGAAGACTAACTATTTGGGCGACAGTCTTACGAACGGGCAGATGATCTCTTCTAAGGATATGCCTCCATGTTGAAAACTATTATCGTAAAGTTTATTATAGTGATTATAGTTATTGGGGTATAGGAAGAATTTATCCTCCTTAGCGAATATATATCGACTACTTATATTAGTCTTAGGGAGTCCGACAGTTTGAGGATCGGATATCTCTAAGACATCTTTCTTGTCATAATTGAGATTGCGGCCCATCTTATATCTGAGATTGGTCGTAGTGCTTTTGTCCCCAACCACTTTACTAGGTCGATGTACCCTGATCGTCCCATGATCGGTAGTAATAAACACCTTAACTTTTTTATCTCTCAGTTTCTCTAGTGCTGAGCTAAGGGGAGAATTTTTAAACCAAGACAAGGTCAATGACCTATAGGCACGCTCATCAGACGCCAACTCCTTTAAGACCTCCATCTCAGTGCGCGCATGAGAGAGCATATCAATAAAGTTATAGACCACCACTGTGAGGTCATTTTGCAAAAAGTTGAGGATATTCTCATTGAGTTGTCTCGCCGCTGAAACGTTAGTCACCTTGACATAATGTGACTGAATCTCTTTGCGTAAGAGTCTGTTAAGCTGTGACTCTAACAACTGTCTCTCGAATAGATTCTTCCCCCCTTCTTCATGGTCATCCTTCCACCATGAGCTGTAGTGCTTCTTAATATCTGCCGGAGTCATACCTGCAAATATAGCGTTGCGACTATACTGGGTACAAGTTGGTAAGATGCTATAAAAATAGTCTTCTTCCTCCACCCTGAACATACTGGACACAGCAGGTTCGATGATCTTCCATTGATCAAATCTCAAATTGTCCAGTAAGAATACTACAGTCGGTTGATCATCTTCGAGATGCGGGAGCAGCTTTGTTCTAAACAGGTCGTGAGACATTGTAGGTCCTTGATCACCATCAAACCAACGTGGATAATTTTTGATGATAAACTTGGAAAACTCCGAATTTGCTTCGGTCTTTTGCATTGTAAGGATGTCCATCATTTCGTGCGAATTGGACTCATCAAGTTTAAGCTCCCAAGAGATGATTTTTTTATACACATCTACCCATCCATCTATATCCAGACCACTGTTGATTTCCATGAGTATTTTCCTGAAATCAACTTGATAGTCAGTAACCGTTTTTTCCTCTACAAGTCTCTCATTATCGATGAGTTTCTTGAGGGTCATTAATATCTGATTAGGGTTCACCGGTTTGATCAGATAGTCGTCGATTTGTGAACCGATGGCCTCCTCCATGAGATTTTCAGCCTCATTTTTAGTGATCATCACGATCGGAGTATTACTATTGATAGCCTTGATCTCACTCAAGGTTTCAAGGCCTGAAATTCCTGGCATTGATTCGTCGAGGAATACTACGTCTATATCCTTTTCTTCTTCAAAGGTTTCGATCGCATCATGACCATTGGTGACAGTTACGACTTCGTATCCTTTCTTCTCCAGAAAAAATAGCTGAGGCTTCAGCATATCAATTTCATCATCTGCCCAAAGGATTCTGATCTTACTCATTCAGTTATATTGTGGTTTGAATCGAATGTTGTTTTGAAAAAATCAGAACTCTGTGCCGTCTGATTCGCCCACCTTTAACGATAGCACTCTTGAGCATATTACTATAGTCGTCGAGTCATTGGCAAATTTGTGGTACGAAAATGGCTATTGATAGCAAGATGTCCAAGATCAAAGTATTCAATGATCCTATATATGGGTTGATCACTTTTCCGTCTGAATTAATCTATGAATTAATAGATCACAGATTCTTCCAGCGCCTAAGGCGAATATCGCAAGTTGGGTTGTCTTCATTAGTCTATCCTGGTGCAGTTCATACTCGATTTCATCATTCTATGGGCGTTGCCCATCTGTGTTCTGAGTTGATACTAAATCTCAGATTAAAAGGCGTTGACATATCTGATGAAGAATATGAAGCAACTTGTGCCGCCGCCCTACTCCATGATATCGGACATGGCCCATTCTCACATGCATTAGAAAAAAAGATACTCCCTATAAGTCACGAAGAAATCACTTTAAAAATGATGCATCTACTCGATGCTGAGTTTGAAGGCAAATTGAAATTGGCGATTCAAATCTTTCAAAATAAATACGAGCGACCGTTTTTATATCAGATGCTATCGAGCCAGCTTGATGTCGATAGAATGGACTACCTCAGTAGAGATAGCTACTATTCAGGCGTAGTTGAAGGAGTCATTGGATACGACAGAATCGTTAAGATGATGACTGTCCATAACGGTCATTTGGTCGTGGAAGCTAAAGGGCGCTATAGCGTGGACAAATTTTTCATGTCAAGACACTTAATGTATCGTCAGGTTTACCTTCATAAAACTGCCATTAGTGCTGAGTCAATGTTAGTGTCATTTTTTAATGAATACCAAGAAACAGTAAAGGATCCAAAGTCCATCCTCGATAAGTTGATTTTGAGTGGTGATTCTCAATCAGATGACTCGCTCGAAGAGTTCGCCTTGCTCGATGACAATGACATAATCATGTTGCTTAAAAATCACGTAGCTGATAAGAATTTCATCTGTAGATACATGGCAACAGGTATTCTGAATCGGAGATTGTTAAGAACTGTATTTAACGAACATCCAATATCGGGTGACTTTATCGCGTCCTTACGTCATAATGCTGAAAATTTGCTTAAAATCAGCCCCACTGAAGCCAGCAAAACTGTGATAGTAGGAATGGACAGCCATCAAGTATATGATAACACTGCTCCCATAATGATCCTCAAAAGGGACGGACGTGCGGAAAAGTATGTACCAATGATAGAAATTGCGCCTACTGGAACATATTCGCATACAAACTATATTTCATACCCAAAGGAATTAAAGATATAATGGTTACTTTTGCGTACCATAATTCTTAATACTTCAATATTATTTAATTAAATGCTTTCAAAAAAATTATGAAAAATCTTAACTTTTTGTTGATGACTATAATCTGCTTATTAGCAGTGGAGGTCTATGCACAACCAGAAGCTGGCATGCCGTCAGAGCCTGGTAAATGTTATGCTAAGTGTTTGATTGCAGATCAATATGAAACGGTTACTGAGCAAGTCTTAGTAAAAGAGGCTACAACTAAAGTGGCAACTATTCCGGCAACTTTTGAAACTGTAAGCGAGCAAGTTTTAGCAAAAGAGGCATCTACTACGTTGTCTGTAACTCCTGCTACATTCGAGACAGTATCTGAGCAAGTATTAGCTCAAGATCCTGGAAAGCAGGTTTCTACTTCACCAGCAGTATTTGAGCCTGCTTCTGAGCAAGTTATCAAATTTGTTGACGCTCCTGGAGTGTCTGTTGTACCAGCAACTTTTGAGACAGTAACTGAGCAGGTTCTTGTGGCCGATGCTTATACAACTCTTAAAGTTGTTCCAGCAACATTTGAAACGGTAACAGAACAAGTTCTAACTCAAGATGCATATACGACTCTTAAGGTTGTTCCTGCAACTTATGAGACAGTAACTGAGCAAATCCTAACTAAAGAGGCTTACAGTACTGCAGGTAAAATCCCTGCAATCACTGATGGTCCAGGATTACTCAAAATGTTGAATGACGGTGGCAATAGTTACACAACAAACGGTGTAACAAGGACATTTAACAATGATGAATTGAATGCACTAAAGGCACTAGTTGATGGTGGCGGAAGAACAGATGGTTCTGGATCAAGGTTAACAGGAGCTCAATTGAGCAGATTGTTATCAACTGATAGTTATGGAAATGTATATGGTACGTATACTGAAAGTGTATTGGAGCAAGAAGCTTATAGCACACTATCTACCTACCCTGCACAGTATGAGACTAAGACTGATCAAGTATTAACTAAAGAAGCTGGTACTCGTATCGAGAAGAAGCCCGCAGGTTATGAGACAGTAACAGAAACAATCCAAACTTCTCCTGCTTCTACCAAGTGGGTAAAGAAAAAAGCTGATAGAAACTGTTTATCTGCTGATCCTAATGACTGTTTAGTATGGTGTCTTGTTGAGGTACCTGCTCAATTCAAGACAGTAACTAAGTCAGTAAGACAATCTTGTGCGGCTGGATGGACTTCAAGTGGTGAAGACTGTATCAGAACTGTAGATGTTCCTGCACAGTATAGCACAAGAAGCTACCAAGTATTAACTTCAGCAGCTGGATCTAACAGAAACGATGTAGCAGCTAAGTATACTACAAGAACATTCAAGAAGTTAATCGCACCAGCGGCTACTTATACTTCTCAAGTTCCTGCTCAGTACTCTACAAGAACTTACAGAAAAATAGCTACTCCAGCATCTACTACATCTGTTGAAGTACCTGCTCAGTATACGACAAGAACAATCAAGAAGTTGAAGTCACCTGCAACTACAACAGTTGTTGAGGTTCCAGCTCAGTATACTACACGTAGTTTCAAGAAGTTAGCTAGCGATGCTGCTACTGTTGAAGCACCATGTGGTAAGTCTAACGTTGTTCAAGGTATTACCTTCCAAACTGGCTCAGCTACATTGACTGCTGGCTCAAGCTCTGCAATTGCAGGATTGAAAGCAAGATTAGATGCAGCCCCTGGAGTTACAGCTAGACTTATTGGGCATACTGATGACCAAGGTTCGGCAACAAGCAATGAAGATTTATCTAGAAGAAGAGCAAAAGCAGTTTATGATGCTTTAGTGGCAGACGGTGTATCTGCTTCAAGATTGAGCTATGACGGTGCTGGAGAATCTCAGCCTATCGCTTCTAACAATACTGCTTCTGGCAGAAGAACGAACAGAAGAACTGAGTTCATCACTTCAGGTGAGAGCAACAGCGGTGGAGACTGTACTACATATGAGACAAGAACTTTCCAGAAGTTAGTAAGAGATGCTTCTGTTAACGCTGATGATGTTCCTGCTCAGTATACAACAAGATCTTATAAGAAAGTAGCTACGGATGCGAGCGTGAACAGTTCTCCAATTCCAGAAGTATATGAGACAAGATCTTTCCAGAAGTTAGCTTCTGCTGCTTCAACTTCTACTACAGAGATTCCAGCACAGTACAACACTGTATCTAAGAGAAACTTAGTAAAAGCTGGTGGATTTACTGAGTGGAGAGAAGTTATCTGTAGTGCAGATATCACTCCTGCTTTCTACAGACAAGTACAACAAGCTCTTAACGACAAAGGTTATGATGCTGGTCCAGTAGATGGTCAGATTGGTGCAAGAACTAAGGCTGCCTTAGTTAAGTTCCAGAGAGACAACAACCTTCCTATTGGAAGTATGGATATCGAGACCCTAAAAGCTTTAGGAGTTAATAGATAATCGATAATCTAACAGATAATATTGAAAGAGGTCTTCTCCATGTGAGAAGACCTCTTTTTTTATGCATTTTTAATAAGTAATATTTCCCTTCATATAGTTAGAAAGTGTATATAAGGAATATTTTTGCCTCTTCTAAATTGAAAAGATATGGATAGTGTATTTCACCTCATCAACGAGGAACTCGATCGTCAGAAAAATGGTGCAGAGCTTATTGCTTCTGAAAACTTTGTAAGTGAAGCTGTCATGCAAGCTGTCGGAAGCTGCTTAACTAATAAGTACGCCGAAGGATACCCCGGCAAGAGGTACTACGGCGGTTGCGAAATAGTGGACAAAATAGAAACCCTCGCTATCGAAAGACTCAAGATGTTGTTCGGTGCAGAATACGCCAATGTTCAGCCCCACTCAGGTGCTCAGGCAAATGCTGCAATCTTTCTGGCATGCCTACAGCCTGGAGATACGATATTGGGTTTTGATCTATCACATGGTGGGCACTTGTCTCACGGTTCTCCAGTTAACTTCTCAGGCAAGGTGTACAACCCTGTCTTTTACGGTGTGGAGAGGGATTCTGGCATTATAGATATGAACAAGGTTGAACAATTAGCTCTCGAGCATAAACCCAAGCTCATAATATGTGGTGCTTCAGCTTACTCTCGTGACTGGGATTACCAACGGTTCAGGGCTATAGCTGATCAAGTAGGTGCATTGCTTTTAGCAGATATTGCTCATCCTGCTGGCCTAATCGCCAAAGGCTTACTAAAAAACCCGATACCTCATTGTCATATCGTGAGTTCAACCACTCACAAGACATTAAGAGGCCCAAGAGGCGGTATTATCATGTTAGGGAAGGACTTTGAAAATCCTTGGGGACGAACAACGAGAAAAGGAAAACCTCTCATGATGTCTAGCATCATGAATAGTGCCGTATTCCCTGGAATGCAAGGAGGTCCATTGGAGCATGTAATTGCTGGCAAGGCCGTAGCTTTTGCAGAGGCGCTTACTGATGAGTTTTATAAGTATGGTCAGTTAGTCATACGCAATGCACAGATCATGACTAACGGATTGGTAGACTTAGGTTATCAAGTTGTATCTGGCGGTACAGACAACCACCTCATGTTAATCGACTTAAGGAACAAGGACGTTACTGGCAAGGCTGCCGAGCAAGCACTCGTGAGAGCGGATCTTACAATCAATAAGAATATGGTTCCGTATGATGACAAAAGCCCATTCGTTACATCGGGCATACGCATAGGAACTGCTGCGATATCAACAAGAGGATTACAAGATGATGCTTGTCTACAGTTAGTAGAATGGATAGACGCGATTATCTCCGATCATGAGAATGAAGCCAAAATCAAGTCCATCAAAAAAGAAGTAAATAGCTTAATGAAAAATTATCCGCTCTACCCTACGGTTGTTATATCGTAAGGTCTTCGTATAATACTTCAGATAAGAATAGCCCATGTCCTGGAACACTCCAACTGAGCGGCAGTAGGGTCTGTTCTTCAAAAGCCGTAACCAACTGTTCCATAGTGAGCTTTTCACGACCATAGTTGAGCATAGCTCCTACCATAAGCCTTATCATACCCCTCAGGAATCTATTGGCTTGTATACAGAATTTATATCGGCCACCGTCGAGCTCAACAACTCTTACGTCGTAAATCGTACAACGGTAGTGTTTCACTCCACTGTTTGATTTACATAGTGGTACAAAATCTTTTTGCGCACGGATAAATTGACAAAAGCGCTCTGAACGCTCAGTTGATATTTGCTTTAGCTGTGGATAGTAATATGAATATTCTCTAATAAAAGCATTATGATCCGTATGTATGAAGTACTCATAACTGCGCTTAACAGCGCTATATCTCGCACTAAACTCATTGTTAACATCAGTGACGTCGTGGACAACGATATCTGCCGGCAAGACTCTATTAAGCTTGTAGACCATATTGTCAAGTTCCACCTGTTCCGCCGACATATCACAATGGAAATAGTATGCTGCAGCATGAACGCCCGCATCAGTCCGTCCACAACCAGTAATCGAGATGGTTAATCTTGTAATGGTATACAGTGCCTGCTCTATCACCTCTTGCACGGTTATCGCATTAGTCTGTCGTTGCCAACCCGCATAGGCCTTGCCGTCGTATGAAATAGAAAATAGAAGACGCATAAGTACTACAAGTTAGTACTAAGCGACCTTAAGGTGACTAAACTTAGACGTTGATAGCTGTTTCTCCGCATATTCTTTGGAGACTACGAATTCCTTGATCTTATCGTCTGAAGGCATTTCGAACATCGCATCTGTTAGGACTTCTTCACAAATAGATCTGAGGCCACGAGCACCTAATCCAAAATCCATGGCTCGAGATGCGATGTATTCTATCGCTTCTTTATCAAACGTGAGCTTGATATCTTCAAGCTCAAAGAGCTTTATGTACTGTTTCAACAAAGCGTTCTTAGGCTCCTGCAATATGCGTGTCATCGTTTCTAAAGTCAAAGGCTTTAGAAATGTCAGGACAGGCAATCTTCCCAGTAATTCCGGTATTAAACCAAAGCGCTTAATATCATGATGAATCACTTTACTCAATACAGAATCGTCTTCATCATGAGTCTGGTTTTTAGGCCCGTTGTTAAACCCAATCACTTGAGTATTCAAACGCTTATTGATGATCTTCTCAACACCATCAAAGGCACCTCCGCATATGAAGAGGATATTCTTAGTATTTACATTTATCAGTTTCTGCTCGGGGTGCTTTCTGCCTCCCTGGGGTGGCACATTGACCTCGGTACCTTCTAACATTTTGAGCAATGCCTGTTGTACTCCCTCTCCTGATACATCACGTGTAATCGATGGATTATCGCTCTTACGTGCGATCTTGTCGATCTCATCTATATATACTACTCCCCGCTGGGCCGCCTCAACATCATAATCACAAACCTGTAACAATCTACTGAGCATACTCTCAACATCCTCGCCTACATAGCCTGCCTCAGTAAATACTGTTGCATCTACAATTGCAAAGGGTACATCTAAAAATCTCGCAATAGTCTTAGCTAATAGAGTCTTTCCAGTACCTGTCTCCCCAATAAACAAGATGTTAGACTTTTCAATCTCAACATCACCGACAGTATCATTATACTTCAGTCGTTTGTAATGATTGTAGACGGCAACAGCTAAATACTTCTTAGCATCATTCTGACCGATGATATACTCGTCGAGATAGTTTTTAATATGACTGGGTGTAATATTCTCAGGCAACTGAAATCCAGTAGAAGCCGAAGTCTCCCCTCCTTTGAGTTCCTTAAGCACTATGTCATTAGCCTGCTCGACACACGATTCACAAATGTGACCATGCGTCCCAGCGATCAATAACAATGCTTCACTCTTATCCTTTCCGCAGAAAGAACATGTTGGATTCTTAGGCTCCATCTTTTAGATTAACTTTCTTTTTTTCTATTACTTCGAGTCAACACTTCATCAATCAATCCATACTCCTTGGCATCCTCAGCGCTCAACCAGTTATCTCGATCACAATCCTTTTCTATGGTATCAAAGTCTTTACCGGTATGTTCCGCCATGATCTCATAGAGTTCTTTTTTCATATTCTTGATCAGGTTATATGATATCTCCATATCCGAAAACTGACCTTGCATCCCTCCTGAAGGCTGGTGAATCATCACTCTACTATGTGGCAAGCAACTTCTCTTACCTTTAGTACCGGCACACAACAATACAGCTCCCATGGAAGCGGCTAAACTGGTACATATCGTATTGACATCTGGCACTACGTACTGCATAACGTCGTAGATCCCTAACCCAGCGATAACACTACCCCCAGGGCTATTAATAAACATTTGGATATCCATCTTAGGATCCGTAGACTCTAAAAACAGCATCTGTGCTTGTACTACATTAGCCACATAGTCATTAACTGGTACTCCCATGAAAATCACTCGATCCATCATGAGTCGGGAGAACACATCCATACCTACCACATTTAGCTGTCTTTCCTCTATTACTTGCGGTGTAAATCCCTGAATATTAGGGACTGTAGTGTTCATATATTTTTCAAGATGCATGGTACTCATCCCAAGGTGTTGAGTAGCATACTTTTTAAATTCATCTTTGGGTATCATATCTATTCTTAAGATGTTATCAAAACGTCATAGTTTACTGAATGTTTTCCTGCAATTTTGCAACTATGTCTTTATACTCGTCTAAGCTTACTGCTTTAGTCTTTAATTTGACCATTTCTAGTGCCTTATCTAACACATTTTCGGCCAATAGCTCTTCATACTCTTTTTGGACAGTCTCTTGATTTTGAGCTAACCTATCTACCATATCATCATAATTGATGCCAGGATAGCCCCCGTACTGCGCAAATTGTCGCTCGATTTTTTTCTTTAACCCCGCTCTGATATCTTCAGGGGTTATTTCAATTTCTTCTTTCTTGGCAATCTTTTGCTTGATCAAAGTCCATTTTAAATTTTTGACAAAGGAATCATAGTCTTTCTCGATGTCTTCTGCTGTAGCTTTTTCATTAGACGATAACAGCCATCTTTTCAAAAATTCATCTGGCAAATCAAAGTCGTGTATATCTAACAGGTTTTCTAGTATATAACGTTTAGTAATCGCTTTGCCTTGAGTGCCATAAAAGTCTACCAGCTCACTCTGGATATGCTCATTAGCCTCCTCAATTGTTTTAACTTTATCCTCTCCAAAGGCTTTATTAAAAAACTCTTGGTTTATATCTGCTGGCTTAAGCCTCTTAACTGCCGATACGACACCATTGAAGTCAGGAGTAATGCCATCTGGCGCATCTTTAAGAAAGTATTTATTGACATACTCTTCAGTGGTATCCTTCTCTATGTTATATATGTTCAATGACAACTCGTGACCCAACTTCTGACCTAAGATTAGATCCTGATACTCTTGAGTTAATCTATCTGGCATGACAGTGATCTCACTAACATAAGCTTCTCTTCCATCAGTAGGATTTTGCTCAGTGATTTCGATACTCACGATATCATTAGTCACTATCGTCTCGTCTACTTCTACCTGAGCCCCAAATCTCTTGCGAAGTGACTCAATCTCTTCATTTACCATCGAATCATCGAAGTTGACAACAATCTCATCGTACTCATCAGATGCTGACACCCCCTTTACTTCAAAATCTGGTGCCAATCCCAAATCAAAAATGAACTCATAATCAGACAGATCATTGATATTGAAATCAATCGCTTGTTGTCGCTCAGAAGGCAGCGGATTCCCCAATATATCCAGCTTGTTTTCTACAATATAATCAGATAAGCCCGCCTGCAACTCTTGATTTATCACATCAGCTAAGACGCTCTGACCATACATCTTTTTAATTGCTGACAATGGAGTCTTACCCTTACGGAATCCCTTTAAGTGGGCCTTGTTCTTATATTTTTTCAACTCAGAGTTGAACTTCTCGAGATAATCAGTTTTCTCAAGTACAATGACAAGTTCCGATGATAACTGTCCTTTATCAATCAATTCTGTCTTCATAATTTATTTTAACTGGAGGAAAGTGTAAGTGTGGTTATGCAATACGAAAAAGAGTGCGGGTGGAGGGACTCGAACCCCCACACCTCACGGCACTAGATCCTAAGTCTAGCGTGTCTACCAATTTCACCACACCCGCATTTCAAAGAGGCGCAAATATATATTGAATTATTCAATTAATTCCGTAAAAAAACCTCACTCAAACTTTTAAATTTTGTGGGTAAACTCTAAATTGGAATTAGACAAAGTCTAAATTCATTTAATGCCTGTTAGTAGACAACCCATAGCCCCATCAGAGACCCTTGAGATCCGTAAAGATTACGGCATCCTCATGGAGTCTATGCATAAAAAACTTAAAGAGGACGATGAGGCTAATATCAAACAAGCATTTGAACTTGCGCTTGATGCACACAAATATCAGAGAAGAAAATCTGGTGAAGCTTATATCACCCACCCCCTCGAAGTAGCGCGAATCTGCCACCAGGAGATTGGACTAGGTCCGACCGCTATCATCTGCGCTATCCTACATGATGTAGTTGAGGACACACCCGTTGTGCTCGAAGAAATCTCTGAGCTATTCGGCCCTAAGATTACTAAGATTGTTGACGGACTTACCAAGTTGGATGGATTGTATAACGTCGACAACAAAAATGCCGAGAATCTCAAGAAAGTCTTGAGTACACTGGTTGAAGACGTCCGTGTCGTGTTAATCAAGATGGCAGATCGGCTGCATAATCTGAGGACAATAGAGTCAATGCCTCAGCATAAGAAGCTTAAGATAGCTGCCGAGACAATGTATATCTATGCACCTCTGGCCCATAGATTAGGGCTTTATCAGGTCAAAACGGAGTTTGAGGATATCTGTATGAGGATAACTGATACTGATCGCTATGAAGAAATAAGCAGCAAAATAGAAGCATCGGAGGAACAGCGACAAAACTACATCAACAAATTTATCGCTCCAATAAAGAAAAACATTGACCAACATAACATCAACTATAGAATCTTAGGAAGGCCTAAGGCGATCTCCTCTATCTATAATAAGATCAAAAACAAGAATGTCGACTTTGAGGAGATCTATGATTTATTTGCCGTGCGTATAATCGTTGATGTCCCAAGGATCATGGAGAAGCCGATCTGCTGGCAGATATACTCTCTGATAACCGATTACTATAAGCCTATACCAGAACGTCTCAAAGATTGGATTACTACCCCTAAAGGCAATGGTTATGAGTCACTACACACTACAGTAATCGGACCGTCTGGTCGATTTGTCGAAGTGCAAATACGATCTGAGCGGATGAATGATATCGCCGAGCGAGGATTTGCAGCACACTGGAAGTATAAAGGCATAAAGAGCGATGAGAATGTGTATGACAAATGGCTCAACAATATTAGAACCCTACTCGAAAATCAGAATGGTGATGCCATTGACTTCCTTAACGATTTTAAAACCAATCTATTTAAAGAAGAGGTATACGTTTTCACCCCGAATGGTGATATGAAGATTATGCCTAAAGGGTCAACAGCACTGGACTTTGCATTTGACATACATTCTGATGTCGGTGCCCGTGCGATCTCATTCAAGGTTAATAACAAGCTCGTGCCAATGGGTTATGTGCTTAACAATGGTGATCAGATCAAAGTAAATACTTCAAAGAATCAATCGCCAAAAGAAGATTGGCTCAAGCTAGTCATTACCGGAAAGGCTCGATCCAAAATTAGATCGTCTCTCAATGAGAAGAAGCGACAAGCAGCGGAAATTGGCAAAGAGGCACTCCTCAGAAAGCTTAAAAATCTCAAGGTCAATTTTGAATTGAATGCGGATAAGGTCGTCGAATACTATCAAGAAAAAAGTCGACAGGATCTGTACCTGTCAATAGAACAGGAGAAGATAAAGTTACAGGATTTTGCCAAGCACTTTGAAGTGGTAGCGGGCCAACTGGAGGTGATTAAAGTCGAAGAAGAAGAGCCATCTGATGCAGGTCAGTCTACAGATGAGGTCAAAGAACAACCCAATAAAAAGACCAAACGAAAGAAATCTGATATTATCATTAACAATCAATTCGACGAATCATTTGATTATACCATCTCGTCATGCTGTAATCCTGTACCTGGTGATCAGATTTTCGCTTTTTTGACGACTACTTCTGGTATGAAAATCCACAGATTTAACTGCAGCAATGCATCTAACTTGTTTACTAACTATGGCTATAGAATCCTCAAGGCAGAATGGGCCGGAAATGCAAAGAGTGGATTCGTCGTAGAACTGCGCATCACAGGAGTTGACACAGGTCCTGGTGTTATTCAAAATCTCACTAACGTCCTATCCAATAGTATGGGAGTGAACATAAAATCATTCAGCATATCTGGTGAGGAAGGAATCTTTGAAGGCAGGATCAAGGTCATCGTCAAGAATAAGGATCAACTAAATGCAATCATTAAAAGAATCAAAGCTATCGAGAGTATATCGACTATAGATCGGACTATCGTATAAATAATATCAAATGGAAAAAGAGTACTTATTGGAAAAACTACAAAGTGCTAAGAACCAATTTAAAGCATTCCTCGAAAAAAATAAAAATAGGAAGACACCAGAGCGGTTTGCCATCTTAGAGGAAATCTATCTCAATCAAACACATTTTGATGCAGAGTCTCTTTATATTAAAATGAAGCAAAACTCATATCGTGTGAGTAGAGCGACAATTTATAACACCTTAGATATCCTTGTAGAATGCGATTTGGTCATCCGGCACCAGTTTGGTAATAATAAGACCCTATATGAAAAATGCCACGGATTTCCAGAGCATCATCACATAGTCTGTCAGCAATGTGGACAGATCAGAGAGTTTATGGATGAACGCCTCTTAAACATCGTCAGCGATGCCGCTAACTTAGATACCAATAAGATCGAACGGACTGCTTTAAACATTTATACATCATGTCTTATACAGGATTGCTCAAATCTCCATTAATCGGGTATTTTTGCAGCTTATATTAAAAATTTAATAATACGACACATGGCGGTGGACGTACTCATAGGCTTACAGTGGGGAGACGAAGGTAAAGGGAAAGTGGTTGATTACTTAGCAGATCAATATGATGTGATCTGCCGATTTCAAGGAGGACCAAATGCGGGTCATACCATATATACTGAACAAGGAAAATTTGTCCTCCATACTATTCCCTCGGGGATATTTAGATCTAATACCAAGAATGTAATCGGTAATGGTGTCGTGATTGATCCCATTACACTCAGAAAAGAAATCTTAGGCCTCAAGGAACTAGGAGTAGATGCAGCTCAGAACCTGCTCGTTGCTCAGAAAGCACACTTGATTCTTCCATCACACAGATATCTTGACGCCGCTTCAGAAAAAGCTAAAGGCAAAAATAAAATTGGTTCTACCTTAAGAGGTATCGGGCCAACTTATATGGACAAGACTGGGCGCAATGGCCTAAGATTTGGTGATATCTCCAATCCTAATTTTAAGACTAAGTATCAGGAGTTGAAGAATAAACATCTTCAATTAGCGAAGATTTACGGAGCCCTCGATTTTGAGTGGAATGATGACGAGTGGTTTGAGAGCATTGAGTTTCTAAAACAACTTGAGGTTGTTAACTGTGAGTATTATCTGAATCGAGCTCTTGGCGCGGGCAAAAAAGTCCTTGCAGAAGGTGCTCAGGGGGTTATGCTCGATATAGATTATGGCACCTACCCATTTGTCACTTCTTCCAATACGATAACGGCTGGTGTCTGCACGGGCTTAGGCATAGCACCGACTCAGATCGGAGAAGTGATCGGAATAACAAAAGCCTATTGTACTCGTGTGGGAGGTGGCCCATTTCCCACTGAACTATTTGATCATAATGGCAAGAGATTACAGGACCTCGGCAAAGAGTTTGGTGCCACCACAGGTCGACCTCGACGATGTGGATGGTTAGACTTGGTACAGTTGAAATACAGTGTGATGATCAATGGTGTCACCCAGATTGCACTCACTAAGTCCGATATCATGGATCACTTTGAAGAAATTACAATTGCTGAACAGTATATCATTGATGGTAAAGCTACTCAAGAGCTTCCTTACGATCTCTGTGATGAATCATATGAGGTGGATTACAAAACTTTTAAAGGTTGGAATACGGATCTCAGTGAAATAAAGAAAAATGGGAAAAGCTTACCGAGTGAATTTGAATCATATGTTAGCTATCTCGAGTCGTCTTTGGAGGTGAGTATTCCTATGATCAGTATTGGTCCTGGACGTGATGAGCTAATCTTAAGATAGCTAAGACCTCACACCGAAAAATGCAATTCCAGAATTCTAATTGGATAGTCCTCGAGTATCTCAAGAGTCAATTGTTGAGATATACTCCATCAATGATCTTCGCGAAATGATTCCTAATCTTACTATTGCCGACAGTATGGCCATTGGATATTAAGCTAACCGTCAGCCATTTGCCTGATTGAGCTTGCATGATGCCAGTATAGCTCAGCACCCCACCGAGAGATCCTGACTTCAGCCATACATTCCCTTTACTTTTACTGGATGTCATAAAACGCTCCAAAGTAGTATCCTCCTGACCTGTCCTTGGCAGATAGTTGGTCACATAGTCTACGGAATTTCTCTGCGTTATGATAGCTAAGAAGCGAGTGAAAAAATTGGCTGATATACGGTTCTTTAAGGAGAGTCCACTCCCATCCATCATAGTCAGTCCTTTCTTGCCAACTCCAATCTCATCTAAATGGGTATAGACTACATCAATGCCATCCTCGAAGTCAACTCCTTGGCTCTTATCTCTCGACCCAAGTTTTTTAAGGAAGGCCTCACAATACAAATTATTGGACTCGAAGTTCGCTCGCCTTGCTAATGTTCCTAACTCAGGAGATTGGTAAGCGGCTAAGGTATATGGTCTATCAGTGTCTTTAATTAATTCCCAATCCACCCGTATCTCTTGACTTCTTAGATATTGAGTCAGCAACTCAGAAAAAGTCATTGCAGGATTGGGGATGGCTCCATAAATCTCAAAATTGCTGCGTCCAGGAGGAATGCTTCCTTTGATATAGCGATCATATCCATATGGATCTCCATAGATATAGGCGTTATCGCCACTTCCCTTTGGACCGGACACTACCCTATTCTCTAAGCTGGTCAATCCTATATTGGGATAGACTGAGACTATATCGGTAGGAGTGCCTGGGGTTTGACTCGATCGAAATTGGATATCATAGTAGTTCTCCCTGAAGTTAAAACCATAAGCTCCTGATGCATAATAGTTCGTCAAGTCGTCCCATGGCCAAGTGTGATGAATCCCCTCACTATCATAAATGGAGTCGTCCACTATGACTCTACCAGTAATGCATTTTATCCCGCTGTCCTTCAGCACTTTCTTTATATCTGCCAGCAGCTGTTGTAAGTCCAGCACTTCTTCATCAGGAGAGGCAAGACTGGGATCACCAGAGCCCACAATAATGAGATCTCCCTCCAGTGTCCCATCAGATAGTATGTTACCCTGATATCCCAGGGTGGTCCTATACTTGAAATCTTCACCAAACGTGGACAAGCTAGTGAAGATCGTTATGAGCTTCAGCGAGGATGCCGGGGTCAATAGGATATCGCCATTATGTTGATATACAACTTCATTGGTCTCAATATTCCTAATGGAGAGGGCCACCTGTGAATACCGGAGATCTTCATGATCCAGTATCTCGTCGATTTTTTGAGACTGGAGATGTAAGCTTATCAGCATACAAATTGTAACGATAAGAATCTTATCCATACTCATAGCCTATATGAAACAAGGCATCTCCATAATGCACTACTGATGCATTGTTGTGCCCGATGATATATCCAGAGTATTTTGATATTATTTTTTTCACTCGATCACCTTGAGGAGAATGTATCTCCCCAAGTTTATCCCCTTTAACGATCCTCGTCCCTGATGATCGGAACCAAGTAAACAATCCTGCCTCCTTAGCCCGAACCCAAGTCGTCTTGTGGATATTGATTGGCGCGTGAGGATGTTGAGGAGCATGATTAAGCATATTTAACCACTTCAAGGTTCTGAGGACTCCATTAAATCCTGTCTCTATCGACAATCCACACAATCGCTGCGCTTCGCCGCCCTCATAGACTACCGTTGGAATACCCATATCATTGGCTGTACGCCTAAAAGACTTAGGTATACCAGATTTCTGTATGAGATAGTGGCTCGCAAATGCCGAAGCCATTTCTATTGCGGTAGCATCTTTGGAAGCAAATCTCAATTGAGGGTAGTTATACCGTGAAGCCCCGCCCGTGTGCAAATCGATTGCATAATCAACAACTGGCAGGATTTTCTTCGTTAGTACCGATGCCACTCTGGAGGCCAATGACCCTGATGAGCTACCAGGAAAACTGCGATTCACATCTTTGCCATCTGGTACATCTCGATCGAAATTGATAAAACCATATACATTAAGAAGTGGAACTAAGATGACACTACCTATCTGCAATTGATCCATTCTCCCTGAAGACAACAGACGCCTGACAATCTGGACACCATTAATCTCATCTCCGTGTACGCCCCCGAGCACAAGCACCGTCGGGCCTTCTTTTTTAGATCTGATGACATGTGCTGTAATATTGATCCGAGTACCAGATGGGAGTCTACTAACATTAAAATCCACGACTCCCGATTCTCCTAATCCGAATTCTTGACTCTCTAATTTCATTATTTAGGCTTCTTAATTAACAACGCTTTGCGTTCTATTAACTGAATGATTGTTTTAGCCACGTCTACTCCCGTATAGGTTTCGATCCCTTCTAAACCGGGTGATGCATTCACCTCTATGATTAAAGGGCCATTATCGGATATAAGCATGTCCACTCCTGCAACCTTGAGGCCCATATAGCGGGCCGCAGCGATAGCCGCAGTTTCTTCTTCTTGGGTCAGCGTCACTTTCGTACCATGACCCCCACGATGTAGGTTAGACCTAAACTCTCCCTCTTGTGCTTGACGCTTCATGGAAGCGACAACTTGATTATCCACTACAAAGGCCCGTACATCCATACCTGAAGATTCAGAAATAAATTCTTGCAACAAACTGCGCTGCTTTAACCCAGCGAGTAGTTCCAATGTAGCATCCATATTACTGCGGTTATCGGTCTTGAGTACACCCAATCCGTGGGTACCACTCAAGAGTTTGATAATCTTGGGGTAACCGGGTATAAGTTCAGTGAGTTTATCAACACTATACTGAGATGAAATAAAGATGGTTTCAGGTACTTTCACCCCTCTACTTGCCAGTAATTGTAGACAGCTCAACTTATCTCTAGCTCTGAGCAGTGCCTCGGCTCGTAATACTGTATAAACATTCATCGACTCAAAATGTCTGATGACTGCTTCGCCCTGCTTAGTAACTGTATGGCCTATCCGAGGTATGATCGCATCATATCCGTCTATTAGTTGATCATAATAGTATAGTTTATTACCACTATTGCTAACCAATAGATTACAATGCATATGATCTATGACACGCACAAAGTGATTTCTGCGTCTCGCTGCATTAAATAAACTTTTGGTACTATACAGTTCGGAGTTCCGTGATAATATAAGTATGCGCATATATATGTAAGTCTTTGCAATATAATAGTTTGTTATGGATAACTCGCTTATTACGTTATCTTGCCGATCACAAAACCGATACTATG
>CAZJTO010000010.1:0-23561 GCA_964548935.1 uncultured Saprospiraceae bacterium | reverse complement strand
CAGTAGAAATCACAAAACGAGTTGAAGTCCAAGAGACAGTGGATTTCAAAAAGCTCAAAAAGCTGCTAACCTCCAAATTACCTACTATAAAAAAAACCAAGGTCACTGGCGTAACAAAGAAGAAGGGCAAACCAAAAATTGTTAAGCCAAAGTCGGAGAAGTCTTGAGTACCTCTTGAATATGCTCTGCTAAGAGTAAGGGCTTTTCAAATGGGATTAAATGGCCGACATCGGGCATCTCATAAAAGCTACCTTTTGGTACACGAGCTTGTATCTTATTCCATGAGGCTGATGTAATCACATCTGAATACTGAGCTTTGATGATATGGACAGGCACGGTATTTTGCTTCATTATGTGCCACATATTAGGTCCCGTACTATAGACTCGTGCCTCCCACTCTCGTGAATAGCTCAGGGTTAGGCTGCCATCTTCTTTCTCACGTAAACCATAACTTAGAAAATCATCAAATACGGCTGGGTGAAACCTCTGGAAGACTTTCTTAGATCCGAGATGTAGTCTGGCTTCATTGCGATCTTGCCATGCGGTTCTGCGATTCATGGCAATTTTGATAATAGGGTTCATCTTAGGCATCAATGTTTTAGGAGTGATTGATGACATTGTGATGATCCAATAGGGTAGTATGACCGGATCTATCAGTATGACTCGTGCGAAGAGATCAGGGCGTTTGAGAGCGGCCATCCATGTAGCGATACCTCCTAGGCTATGACCAATGCCGATAACTTGTTTGTCACCATGTTCATCCATCATTGAGATCAGATCATCAGCGAATAGACTCCAATGCTTTAGTTGGTCGGGCGATTCGTTGGACCAAAGTGGCCGTTGTCTAAATAGGTGTACTTGATATTGATCTTTTAATGGTTCGAGTAGGGTGTTGTAACACTCAGGCGTATAAGCATTAGCATGTAAGAATTGTAATGATGATCCTGTGCCTCCTAAGTCGATTCTCTTGTTCATGTGATATGAAGCTCGGTATGATAACCCTACAGAATTGGATAAGTTGTAAAACGGGATATTCTAAATCACGAAAGGATTGCAAGGCTAAAGAAGATGCAGGTTAGCCCAACCTACATCTCCTCGCCTCTCTCATGGGCAGTTAACCTGAAAATATGCATGAGAACCATTAATAAGGCACGAAATACTAGTTGATGCAGTTAGAGGCGCCTTTGTTAATACTGATGTGTCCTTCTCGGTATATCCGAGATCAGAATTCTTATGAACCTGAGGACTATTTGTTGATGATAGGATATTCAAGATTGACATTTCAGTAATTAATACCGCCAAGAAAAGGATACTAGCTTAACTATCATACTAACTTTTGTTATACGGGTGAGATGGTTAAGACCTACCTAAGAATTTATTAATGGCCTCCGTCTTATTTTGCACATGGAGTTTCTGATATATCTTGTGGTTATGCTGCTTTACTGTGCCAATGGTTAGTCCGAGTTCTTGTGCGATTTGCTTGTACAGTTTTCCTTTGCTTAAGAGTCCCAGTATCTCGTATTCTCTGGTGGTGAGTTTAGAGGCGATCTCAATATTCACCTTGCGCTCATCAAAGTACTCGGTCACTTTTCGTGCTATAGTAGGACTCATTGGCGCCCCTCCTTTAGAGACCTCTACGATAGCTTCTATGAGTTTGGCTTTTGGTGTGTTTTTTAGCAGATATCCTGTCGCTCCATTTTTCAAGGCTTCAAAAACCTGATGACTGCTATCGAACACAGTATGCATCATAAATTCAGCTTCTAAGCCTTTTTCTTTGAGTTCCTTGACACATGATATGCCATTGCGGTCAGGCAAGCCTATGTCCATGACAACGACATCTACTGTATGATTTGGCATGAATGAGACTGCATCGTTGCCGTTGATATAGGTGGCAACAAGATTGATTCTTGCGTCTTCATGGAGTATAGTTTGTAGGTATTCTCTCACTTCTTCATTGTCCTCTACAATGACTACGTTAATTACTTTATCGGTACTCATAGATTCAGTTTGAGTGTTATTTTAATGCAGGTTCCATTTTCTGTAGATGTAATTACAAGTTCGCCATTGAGGTCTTCAATTCTTTTTTTGATATTTCTCAAGCCATTTCCCAAACCGTTTGAGTTTCTATCCCCTAACCCTACACCGTTATCTGCGATCTCGATCATCAGAGTCTCCTGTTGAAGTATTGTCGTTTTTACCTGAGTAGCTTGCGAGTGTTTGAGGATATTAGTCATTGCTTCTTTAATAACTAGATAGAGATTCCTACGTATAGTAGTTGTTAGCGTCAGGTCAGGGTTGGCTATTTCGATATTATATATGCCTTCTATTCCACCATTTTCAAGTATGTCGTCGATATAGTGCTGTAAGTAAGTAGTGGTTTCTATCAAGGAGTTATGAGCGCTATCCATACTCCATACAATAGAATGCATATTGTCAACAAGTTGTGTAGAGTATTTCGCAACCTTCTCGAGACCGTATTGATCCTGCTTTTTGTTTTTATTGGAGAGCATTTTTTGAGATAGTAATCTTATGGAGGTAAGTCCTCCGCCGAGTTCATCATGCATTTCTGACGCAATTCTATTACGCTCGTTTTCGAGTTGAGCAGCCATTAATCGTTCTTGTGCAAAACGTTCTTCTTCTTTTTTGATTTTGTTCTGATAGTAGGTTCGGGCGATAAAAAAAATAAGCAAACCCGCTCCTACGAGTGAAGTAATAAAGAAAGTTATCGTACGCCAGAAGGGTAGTGCTATGTTCAGTCTTATTGAGCTAATATCACTTAATACGCCATTTGCATTAGAACCAATAAATTGAATTAGATAGCTTCCTGAACTTAACCTTAGACTCAAATCGTCACCATTAGTAATCTTTTTCCAAGAATCTTCGGAATTGATTCGATAGAACAATTGATTATTTTCCTGTGCTTGAAATGATACGCACGTGGGAGTTATACTAATCGAAGTCTCAAAGGGTTTTAACTCAAATAATGAGTCTTGAATGAGCAGCTCTCTCTTGTAGGTATGGTTATTAATCGAAAGATCATTAAGGTGGATGTCAGGTTTATCTAATGTGCGGAGTGTGGCTTCTTTATCAAATTTTGTAATGCCGGTTTGAGTTGGGATATAGTATTGGCCATCTCGACCTAAAATTCCTGTATTCATTATAAATTGATCAGATAATAAGCCGTCATTCTTGGTAAAGAGTAACCAATCTTTGAAGGATTTATCTACTGATAATAATCCTTTAGAAGTACTTATGATGAAATCGGATTTATCTGTTATAAATAATTTATTGAATGAACCTGTGTTGATGAACTCAGGTCTATGAATTTCATGTGTACTATCTGGCCCTGCTATTTCTATCCCGTATGAAGTGCAGATGTACAATTGATCAGTAGTGGCTGTAACGCTGAAAATGCTTGATTGGCAAATTATCGGAGAATCAGAAACTAAAGAGCCAGAATCCAGGGACAATTCATACAAATGGCGATCATTATATACAATGAAATAACGACCATTAGATTCTAGTACTCTGGTGATTTCTAAAGGATTAATTGATAATCCGTTTAACTTAAAATTTTGGATTTGACCGCTAGTTAAGTCTAGTGCTCCAATATTGGTATTTGTAAATATTACGGCTTGGTTTTCATCATATTGATCAAAGTATAATATTCTAGAATCAGGTAGAACTAAATGCTCTTGAAGTAAGTCATTTTTGATTTTATATATCTTGTCTTCACTTCCAAGCCAATATTGACCAATAGAGTCAGCGGCTCCTACACTATATTGTGATTTGATATCTACAAACTTGTTTTCAATCGTTCTATATTTTGTAAACTCTATATTTTCTTCTTCGTCAATTATAATGATTCCATCAGCAGAAAAGGCTCGTAAAGTTGCAGACTCTTCATATATAAAATTAATTGGAGATTCAGTGTCAAACATTTTAAATGTCGCGTACTGTTTAAAACCAATGTCCCTGTCTTTACCATAGGAAATTTGGCCAGAATTTAAGGAACTAACCCATTGGTATTTTTGAGAATCTATATAAATCTGACGTGTTTGATTTGAGGCCAACCCATTTTGAGTAGTTTTATGATCGGTAAATTCTTTCTTTATCAAATTAAACTCCCAAATTCCTTCATCCTTAGATGTTACCCATATGATACTATCCGATGTCAGATCAATGCTTATAAAAGCAGGTTTATCAACTGACTGGGGAGTATATATTTGGAACTCTTTGGACTCGGTATAATCGATTTCAAATAGACCATGCTCAGAAACGGCCCAAAGAATATGGTCGTTTTGGATAACTACACCAGAAAACTCTGGTTGAACCGACAGGTTGTCTAAAGGTATTTCGAATGTTATTGAATCTGTACGTACGATACTATCTGATTCAATAAAGTAAAGCTCTATACCAGGTTTCTGTATCCACGGACAACCAGCGATAACATGTTTGTCATTGATAACCTTATGATCAAATCTTACAGATTGAGTTTTGGCTATTGGATTTAGATTTCCCAATTCTAGATTCACCATATGAATCGAGTCACCTAGCCTAGCTATCAAATCCTTTTCGTCAATAAGATCAATTAGATAATATTCATTATTGAAGTTTGGGTACCCTTCGACTATTGTTGAAAAGACACCATTCTGTGAATCATATTTTAGTATTCCCTTATCAGTGGCAATAAGTATATCCCCGTAGTTTGTTTCGTAGAATTCACTCAAAACAATTTCGCCCTTAAAAGAAGGTGTGTTGCTTTCGGAATAATGTCTCAGCTTAATTCCATTATACTCATAGATGCCATTATCAGAACTAATCCAAAGAGTACCATTGCTTCTTCTGAGCATATGATCATTGTATCCGAATACTAATCCATCTTCGGCAGAAATACTTTGATACTGTAATGATTGTGAATGTAGCTGACTAAGTTTTATGACTATTAGTATTGCAAGGACGAGGTATCTCACTGATGCTTTTGGTTAGAACACCAGTAAGATACTCAACCTTTAATGAAATTTTAAATCTTTAGAAATCTGTCCACGTACGTGGACATCCAGCAGCTCTTATAGTTCCTGGTAATCCATAGGTGGTTACTGTATTTTTTGTTTTGCTTTTTGATTTTATCTGTTTCACCTGACTCAAATCGTACGGCTGCATTTCTAAACTGAAGTTAGGTATCAACTTGCCTGGATCAACCATGGGATTTGATGAAACGGGCATGAATGAAGCAATATACGCCTTGGAGAATGTGCCAAGACTCAATAGCATCTCTATCTGACTCCGATTGAAATATGCAATAAAGGGTTCATCAGTATCAAATAAAGAAAATTGCCCACAGTGCTCAAATTGATATGCTTTTAAATTCGACTTATCATCTGATTTTTCGATTGAACAACTTTTTAGCTTGCATTTGATTCTGTTTCCTTCAGTTATCCCGTGTGGGCCTATTACCGCCTCATAGAGCTCTAATGCTACACCAGATTGAGTTTTTGGACTTGGAATTTTAAATATTAGTCCTGGGTGGGTTGCTTTATCATCTAATGCTTTTCTTAATACAGATACTTTGATGACTGCTCCACCTATTAATTTTCGGTCCATGATTCACTTTTTGATTAATTAAATGTAATCACGGAGCGCAAAGACGATATATAACTATAGTTAGTTGGGCTTTTATTTAAGGATGGTAGTCAGCTGATAAGAACAAACTTGTTGAATCAGTTCGGCTGTGTTGATTACTTTCGCAAATTCTTCATTCAGATTAGCTAATGAAACTTGATGGACGGTCTCAGCAGAGAACCCTGTCCCATCCGCACCAACTTGTCTGAATGCAGCGGTGGCATCTGAAATAACCGTAACATCAAATCCTAAATTTGCAGCCATACGGGCACTGCTGGAGATGCAATGATTAGTAGTGAGGCCAACCATGATGAGAGATTGAATTCTTTTCTGTTTTAGCTTGTCAAGCAAGTCTGTTCCAATGAAGCAACTATTCACATCCTTCGTGACAATCGGTTCGCCAGGGATGGGTACAGTTTCTAGCTTAAACTCATATCCCTCGTGAGACGCATGGAGAGGGCTGTCTTCATGCTGAGAGCTGTGTCTGATATGATATATAGGCCAGTCCTGAGAGCGCCAATGATGGAGTATCTTACCTGCATTCTCTTCAGCATATGGATTGTTACGTTCGCCACCATAATAGTCTACGAAGTCCAAACCTCGCTGTATGTCTATTAATAGGAGAGCAACAGGATTATCGTTCATGAGTTATTTTTTGTCCAATCTGGCTGTAAAGATGTTTGAAGTCGAATGAATCTACAGTCGCTCCAAGCTTATTTATAAGGGTTAATTTTTCTTTGGCTTCGACAAGGGTAGGGATGTGTCCTCCTTCTATCCACCACATGGCCATATGTGGTCTGCCGAGTTTCTTGAACCATTCGTTCTTGCCTCTGATAAGTTCTTTGTGCAGGGACTGATAGACATAGTTATGGAGGCTTGATATATCTCGCCAAACGGACATATTGATGATCAGTTGATCATTGTCAAAAGGATTGAAATTCGTTGCATCGCCAGATTCATCCTTCAATCGCCAAATGAATCCATCATGTTGCTCCGCAATCTGATTGATTTCATCAATACGACTTGAAAAACCGATCATGATAGGATCATCCAGGTTGACACCTTTCATATGGGCAATATTAATCTGAGCAAGATGATGCGGCATGCGATGTATTTCAATAATTACAATAAAGGTAGACTATAAAAAAGGCCGATCTAAATCACATGATTCAAGATCGGCCACTTTAACTAGTTCTTATTCCTTTAAGGAAGCATTAATCATCCATATCCAGAATTTCCTCGATTCTTTGATGAAGATCTGCAACGTGGTAATCTTCTGCAGAACTTAAATTCTTAGCGACCTTGAGGTTCTTATATAACTTAGTCAATGTACCACGAGCCAAACTTGGTACCTCAGATCTGTCGTCATCATTTTCCATTAAGGCTTCCATGCGCGTCACGAAAGCTCTCTGTAAGTTTCTTGTGTATACGTCATTGCCAGCACGCTTGCCTCCACTGAAGATACTCTCACTTACATTGTCAAATAGCTCAAAAGGGCTATATGCCTGAGCACCATTGAGCGCTTCATTTTCGGACATACGTTGTAGTCTATCATTGTTAAATAACAATCTGAGCGCTCTATCCTGGATGCCGCCAATACGATCCACTATGCCTTCTGGCTCAAACTTGCGCGTCAAGTCTTCATTGATCAACCAATGCGGCGTATTGAAAACTTGAGTATGCAAGAAATTAATAGCTCTTTTCTGCTTGCTTTTGCTCTGGTGTACATAAGTCGGCTCTTGCTGATCTTGCGAAGTAAATATTTCAACTACACCACCTACATTGCCGACTACATGTCCGATATATCTATTAAACTGGTTAGAAACCTGATTATACAGATCTTCGATTTGCTCATAGTCCTCGCCAGCTTCATATGCCCACTCAGCGATGTTGGGCATGATGCGTTTTAAGTTTTTGATGCCATACTCACTGGCAAGCATCGAATCGTCACCCAAGTCTTCTGTCTGTGCAGTAGGGTCCAGGGGAAGACCTCGTTGGCGACCATAGCGGTACAATGGATCTCCAGCATGACTGAGCACCCACTCATTAAGTACGGCTTTCTCTTCGATCTTGTCACCTTCGACAGGCTCGTATCCATATTTTATTGACCAGTCATCATAGATACCAATATTAGGCATCAACCCAACATCACCATCCTCTGGCTGAGCGACATAGTTAAATCGGGCATAGTCCATGATGGACGGCGCTGTTCCCATTTTTTTGGTGAAGGTTACAGATCGTAAAGAGTCTACTGGATAGGCTACACTTGAGCCCATATTGTGTGGCAAGCCTAGTGTATGACCTACTTCATGAGCGGATACGAATCTAATCAAGCGTCCCATTACTTCTTGTTTGAAGTTTACACCTCGAGCTTCTTCATTGATTGCTGCTGTCTGGATGAAGAACCAGTTTCTAAGCAGGCGCATCACATTGTGATACCAGATGATATCGGATTCTAAGATTTCTCCAGTTCTTGGATCATGTACATGTGGCCCTTGAGCATTTTGGATATCTGTTGATACATATCTGATCACCGAGTATCTGGTGTCCTCAGGTGACCAATCGGGGTCTTCTTCTGGAGTTGGGGCATCGAGAGCAACGATGGCATTTTTAAAGCCTATCTTCTCAAATGCAGTCTGCCAATCATTAACTCCTTGTTTAAGATATGGTACCCACTGGGTAGGTGTAGCAGGATCGATGTAATAGATGATTGGCTTAACAGGCTCTACCAATTCTCCACGAGCGTAAGCTGCAGGGTCACTTGGCTCCATTCGCCATTTGGTAATGAAACGCTCTCTTTCTGCGCGCTGATCATCAAGACTATAATTAGTCTGACTCACTGAGAAGTATCCTACACGAGGATCGTAATATCTCGGTTCCATTGGATCATCCGGCAACAATATGAACGATTGATTCATCTCTACCGATAGCGTTCCTGTAAGTGTATTATCAGGCAAGTCTGTACCACCTCTATAAGTGAGGACATGCTTTATTTCTACATTTCTTGGAAAACTCGTCATCGAGGTGACAAAGCTTCTTTTGCCATCGAGACCTTTTATCCCAAAAGTTTTCTTCTGACGCTCAGAGACTGCACCGATCATAGGTATGTCAGAAGTGAACAAGCCATCGATCTCGATTACTGAGCTCCCTTCTCCACTAGCTTTGATGTCAAATACCATGATGACTGGCTCAAAGTTGTTATTCTTTACGGATTTATAAATGGGGTCTTCGTCGCTCGCCACACTGTTGTAAGACACGGAGCGCAGGATTAGCTTCTCACCCATTTTTTGCCATCGTATGACCTGCTGTGGTCTTGATTTTACTCCAGCGCCACCAAAGTTTAGATTCTTGACAAATCCTGAAATCCGAGAAACTATTAATATTTCAGTATCAAGCAAGTTGTCCGATATCTCAAAATAGTGCTTGCCATCAACCTCATGAGTTTTAAACAATCCATCTGTGCTAACGGCATCTTCGGTGATGAGTTTGGCATATTTCTCGGCAGCAATCTCCGCATCTGTCTTAGTAGAGTCTTGGCTTGCTTCACCCGAGTCATCTTGACCAGATAGAATAAAGAATTGTGCAAGTAGGAGTAATAGGAATAAAATTTTCTTCATTACGGTTATTTAGATTTTTGACTGTAGAATGGTATCAGCAGTCATTTAGTTTTTAAAATATGCTACAAGTTCAGTTAGTTGTCTTGGATCATCTTAATCGCTCTGCCTGGCGTATATGGAGCATCGGCATCTTCTAGCTTTTGTTCCAGATCGTTAATCTCATTATTTACAAGTGAACGCAGTTGATTGAGTATGGGCTGAAACTCTTCCTGTGCTATAGCCAGACTCTCTCGATGGGTCTGTGTAGGTGTTGAGGTGGAGTTTTTATTCTCAAACACGATCCAGCCAATACGACTTGATGGCGATGGTATCTGATCTATATCCAAGCGGCTTTTTACGCCATCCCCTTGTAGTGATGTTTTAAGTTCAGTAAGCTTCGACTGTATCTGGTTATAATCCTTAGTGAAGGCTCCCAAAGGCTCTTCAATTTGTTCGATCGCTTTTTTAAGATATTTCATATTGTTCTCGATCTCGCTTACCATTCTACCCGCACCTTCGATTAATCTTGCTAATTCAGAGACTTCTCGCTGAAACGCTACAGCGTCACCTCTATTCTCCGCAGGAAGTACAGTATTACTTAGAGGTTTTATTGTAAATGATTTAGTGTCTATGGCATCTTGTACGACACCATCAATCACCATTGCCATTGAGATATTGTAAGCTCCTGGCTCCACTAAAGTTCCATCAGACGTACTGGCAAATGGATTATAAAATGAAGAACCCGACAGTGAGATGGCATCCTTAGAGGCATATCTCATATCCCAATTAAACCTCTTGATTCCCTGAGCTGGTTTCTTGAGTATTTTTCTAATAACATCTCCATCGGCGTCAGTTATGGTGAATAGTACTTGAGGTGCTATTTCATCTCTTTCTGCGAGTAGCTCATCATATGATGGATATGGATTGTCCTTATTGTCTTTGCTATTTTTCTTAGCCTGGTCTTGCCGTTTTTCCTTGAGCGTCTTGACGTCTTCTGTGAGTAGATATGTTATAACAGCTTCTGACCCAAGGTTGTCAGCGGTATAATAACTATCACCCTGAAAAGACTTGCCTGGTAATCCTAATGGGCTGCTTTCTTCATAGATCAGAGCATCTCTCACGGCGAATAGCCTTGCTTCGTCGATATCTTGTTTTATGGTAATGTCTCTCAAGGCGGTGTAGTCGTCCAGAATATAAAATCCACGCCCGAAGGTTGCGAGCACTAGATCATTTTCTCGCTTTTGGATGGCAATGTCTCGAACTGCAATCGTAGGAAGGCCAGCTTTCAACTGCTTCCATTCAGATCCACCGTTTGGTGAGAAAAATACTCCGAATTCAGTGCCGCAGAATATCAAATCTGAATTAACATGGTCCTCTTCGATGGAGTAGACACTGCCTCTCTCTGGAAGATTGTTGCTGATCATTCTCCATGTTGCACCAGAGTTGTCACTCTTCATGATATAGGGCTTGAAGTCGCCGTATTTATGGTGGTTGAATGCTGCATAAATCACATTTTTGTTATGTTGAGAGGCATAGACAGCATTTACATAGCTCCGATCAGGTACGCCAGGAAAGTTTGATATTTTATTCCAACTTTCACCTCCGTTTTGGCTGATCTGTATCAATCCATCATCAGTTCCAACTACCAGTAGGTTTTCGTCTATTGGTGATTCTGAGAACGCCACAATAGTGCCATAAGGAGAGGTCGACCCATTCTTAGCAACAGCGTCAATTCCCCATACCTTACCCATGACCTCAAGTTCGTTTCTATTGATCTGGGCGGTCAGATCATCTCCTAACACGGCCCATGAGTTTCCTCTGTCATCAGATCGGAATAGTTTGTTAGCGGCAAAATAGAGCCTGCCACTCTTGTGATGGCTTACGGCCAGGGGAGCATCCCAGTTCCATCTGTACCCATTTTCTCCCTTTCGCTCTTTAGGTTGGATGCCCACTTCTTCGCCACTCAGTTTATCGTAGCGTACAAGCACACCATACTGCGATTGAGCATATACGATGTTTGGATTTTCAGGATCAACCTGAGACTCAAACCCGTCTCCACCATGCGTAATAAACCAATCACTGTTCTGTATGCCGTGGGTAGTGATTACTCTTGATGGGCCTCCCAGACTGAAGTTGTCTTGTGTGCCACCATAGACATTGTAGAATGGCTCATCATTATCTACCGCAACTTTGTAGAATTGTGTGATAGGGAGATTGGCTTTGAAATCCCAATTGGCTCCCTTGTCGTAGGTCTCATAGATTCCGCCATCACAGCCTACTAAGAGATGATTAGTGTTAGCAGGATCTATCCATATAGAGTGGTTATCGACGTGCTTAAAGTCTTCACCAACATTTTTGAATGTCTTGCCACCATCATCAGAAACCTTCATCCAAGTGTCCATCGCATAGATGCGATTAGGATTGACAGGATCTGCTATAATCTCCTGGTAGTAGTTGCCACTGGTTGAGTAGGAGCCCTGCTTGTGCCAACTTGCTCCACGGTCTGTGGATCGATAAAATCCACCTTTACCTTGTGCAGCCTCAACTATCGCGTATATCTTTTCGGGATCTGCCGGAGATATCGCCATGCCGATACGTCCTAAGTCTACTGACGGGAGTCCTTTAGTTATTTTAGTCCATGTCTCTCCGCCATCTGTGCTCTTGTGTATACCAGATTGTGGGCCACCACTTATATAGGTGAATACGTGTCTCCTGCGTTGATGTGCAGTAGCGTACATCACATTGGGATCACTTGGGTCGAGATGAATCTCATTGATACCAGTATGCTCATCGATCGTCAAGATGGCTTCCCAGTTCTGCCCACCATCCGTGGTCTTATAAAGTCCTCTATCACCTCCTTCTTTCCACAATGGACCGATGGCTGAAACATATACTATGTCTGAATTTTCAGGATGTACTACGATGTTGCCGATATGCTCTGAGTTTTTGAGACCGACATTGTTCCAGCTAGCACCACCATCAATAGACTTATAAACTCCATCTCCGTAAGCGACACTGCGCTGGCCATTGTTTTCACCTGTGCCGACCCAGATGACATTTGGATTGTGTGGATCTACTGTCACGCAGCCAATGGAGTATGACCCTTGACTATCAAATATTGGCTTGAAGGTTATACCCCAGTTATCAGTTTTCCAAACGCCTCCAGACGAAGTAGCCACATAATAAGTTGAAGGTTTAGCTTCATCAGCTAATGCGATATGAGATATTCTTCCAGAGGTGAGCGCCGGACCGATATTCCTGAAACTCAATCCGCTGACATCAAATTTTTCGAGGGCGCTTTTATCCTTATCACCTTGGGCTTGAACTTGCTGCGAGAAACAGAACAATAGTGTGCTGAATAGAAGTATACGATAGATCATGCTTGGTTAGATTAGTATTGAAAACTTAAAAGTATGAGCAGCAATTTAAGCAGAAAGACAGATTAACTCGATATGACCAATTACTAAGTTATTATTCTTTCGTGTCGCGACATGTTGATTAAGTTGGTTGTGAGTGCGAGTCATTATTACCCAATATTGTTAGGTCTGTCACGCAACTTTAGGCAGACCCACTCAAATAAGTAGTATTTCTAATGCGTTTGGCTTGACTTAGCTTTACGGTTAAATAAATGACAATGGCTAAGCCTTGTAAAAAGAAGTGTTGCAAAAAATTTAAAAAGAAGGGGAAGTCCAATTGTAAGCGCTGCCCTATGGTTTGTGGTGCTTAATCCGATGAGCTGAGAGCATAAAAAAATGGCTCCGTCACATTGACGAAGCCATCTTTTAGTTTTGTTATGAAGCTTTTTTGTATCGTTTTGATTTATATTTTTCCACTTGCGTACGCAGCTTGGCGGAAGCTGCATCAAGTGCTAAATCGTGCCTTGCTCCTGTCCCTTCGACAAAAACATCTTTACCTTTTAATCTCGCTTGTAGTTTTACCTTCTTATAAGGATGTTTCTTACCTCTGAAAAAAACCTTAATTGACTCGACAAAAGGATAGTTAGTGAAATACTTTTGGAGAGATTCTCGAGCGTATTTCTCAAAGTAGTTAGTTCCATCAATAGACCCTTTTTCAACTTTTATATCCATCCGGAGATATTTTTAGGTGAGTAAATAAAATTTCAAAGAATGTAAACGTTGCCAATTTATGAAATCGTTAACGCACTGTTAATATAATGTTTATTTGGCGAAGATGTTGTGTCGCAGATGGTTTAATATGATTAATAATGACAGTTAATTTTCAATTAGGCTGAATCATACAAGGAATTCAATTGGCTATTGATGGCAGACTAATTTAAAGCGTCGATCCTAGCTCTGTGATTAGTGTATATAGCGAGCCTATGCATCCTACACTCTGGTAGAAATATGTGAGCTGCTCTACATCGTATGATCCTCTATAGGACTGACTAACCGTACGAAGAGCCAATTGTCATCAAGGCTCGATCTGATGCTGAATCCGTATTTAGTATAGCTAAAGTCATTCTGTAATCCTATCAGATTAGGTTGACATACCCATCTCATGTCATACTCATCGTAGTATATTGGTCCTATGGCATATGATGAGTATCTCGCAGAACGAATAGATCAAGTCTTGGTCAGTAAGAAGGTGGAGTTTTTGTCCAAGAAAATGATGGGGGGCCTATGTTATATGATGGATGACAAGATGCTATGCGGCATATTAAAGGATCAGTTTATGGTCAGAATAGGGCCCGATGCATATGAGCAAGCACTCAAGCTAGATGGTGTAAGTGTTATGAACTTTACGGGTCGCTCACTAAAGGGATTTGTCTTTGTCAGTATGGAGGCGATTGATACTGACGCAGAGCTAGAATACTGGATTAACCTCTGCTTGGCATTTAATCCAGATGCCAAGAGTAGTAAAAGACGCAAAAAGTCCTAAATCAAGGCTAACAAAATTAGGTAGCTAGCTACTAATAAGTAACGCAAAATTTCAAAATATGAGTAGAATTCTTCCAGGGTTGCAAGACTACTTTTGCAATCGGAAGAACCACGATGAAGAATTACTACTACTTTATAATACTTGCTCTTACCACAGTAATCTTTGGGTGTTCCGATGATGAACCCATTACGATTGAGAATACTGTTGAAGCTCCGGCGACCTATGAGTTTACCAGAGAGGGTAGCTCTACAATATCATTTACTGGCCAGACACAGCGGATACTCATGGCGACCGAATTGATCGTCGCTATGAAAGACCCTACGCAAACTACTACTTCGCTATTGGAGATGTATAATAATCAGAGCGCCACTGGTGACGAGGTAAGCCCATTTAGCACTGCAGATCTAAATAACTCGACCAGAAGTGTTAGAGGTAAGGTGGCTGCATCCAATGATTTTTTCTCAAGCAACACTGTTGAGAGCGCCCAAAGAAAGCAAGAATTCGAAGACTTAATACGAGCCCAAGTTGATGAGGTGTATCCAAACTTTAATGAACTGGCAGCACCTGGCGTAGCGGGTCAGATTGCTGACGGATCATCTGTGAGGTACGTCAATGGCGGAGGGTTAGAGTATGATCAAGCTGTTACTAAAGGCCTAATCGGTGCACTCATGGCGGATCAGATGCTCAACAATTACTTGAGTCCTGACTTTCTTGATGCTGGAACGAATCGTATAGACAACGAGAACAACGTACCACGGAACGATAGTGGCACTGATACACAGATGGAGCATTTCTGGGATGAGGCATATGGCTATCTATATGGAACGGCTCAAAATGTAACTAATCCCACACCTACTGTAGGTGACGACGATGCATTCCTCAACAAGTACTTAGGTAGAGTAGAAGGCGATTCTGATTTTGCGGGGATTGCTGATGACGTATTTGAAGCGATTACCTTAGGTCGGGCAGCTATCGTAGCTAAGAATTATGAAGTAAGAGATGAGCAATCAGCCGAACTTCGTAGATTGATTTCTACAGTTATTGGGGTAAGAGCGGTCTATTATCTTCAACAAGGAAAATTTCAGCTGCCAACAGATGGGGCAAGTTTTGGTCCAGCATTCCACGATTTATCTGAAGGATATGGATTTATATACAGCTTACGATTTACCAGAAACCCAGATACGGGAGCCTCTTACTTTACACCGGAGGAAGTTGACGGCTATATAGATCAGCTGGAAGCGGGCAATGGATTTTGGGATATTACTCCAGCAACCCTTGATGAGATTTCTGAATCGATCGCCTCAAGGTTTGACTTCACGGTTGACATGGCAGCCCAAGTAAATTAATATGACACGACTACATAAGAATATACTATGTATTACGATTGCGGCGCTGAGCTTTAGCTCTTGCGGCGATAGTGATGCTACACCGATGGGTTCCGATCCAATGAGTATGGACATATCATTTGAGAGGAGTGCCCTCTTGACTACTATGGCTGACGATATTATTATCCCCGCCTTTGAGAGCTATCAGGGTTCATTGCAGATATTAATGGGTACTAAAGATGCATTTATAGCAGATCCATCAGAGGCCACTCTTGCTACACTTAGATCAGCCTGGTTAGATGCTTATCTCTCATGGCAATCGGTTTCAATATTTGATATCGGCAGAGCGGAGGCGATCGGTCTACGCAATTTCACGAATATCTTCCCAACTGACGTCGATGCTATCGAGTTCAATGTCACCTCGGGTGATTATAATCTTCAACTCCCGTCCAACTTTGACGCACAGGGATTTCCTGCTTTGGATTATCTGTTGTATGGGATATCGGACGACGAAGCGGGTACCGCAGCGTTGCTCAGTACTGATAGTTATGCTCAGTATCTGAGTGATGTAGTCGACAGATTGGAGGCTCTCACTACCGAGGTGCTCGATGACTGGAATGGCGGCTTTCGTGATTCATTTATTGAGAACAATGGATCATCGGCTACAGCTTCGACAGACAAGATTGTCAATGATTTGATATTTTACTACGAGAGATTTTTGCGTGCTGGGAAAGTAGGGATACCGGCTGGTGTCTTTTCTAATTCGCCTATTAGTGCCAATGTAGAAGCTCCATTTTCTCGGGTGTATAGCAGGCAGTTGTTTATGGCAGGATTTCAAGCGACAAGAGACTTTTTTGAAGGTCGGTCCTTCGATGGATCGACGAATGGCATCGGTTTAGATGATTATCTCGATGAGGTTGCTGCGGCTATAGGTGCTGGGTCTGTCGCTACTGCAATTAATGATCAGTGGGATGTCGCACAGGGGGAAGTAGATGGGCTGATGGATGATTTCGGTCTGCAGATAGAACAAGACAATGTCAGTTTGCTACAGGCATATGATGAGCTCCAAAGGGCGGTAATCTTGCTTAAAGTAGATATGCTCGCCGCCCTCAATATTCAGGTAGATTTTGTAGACGCCGACGGTGATTGATGCACTGTCCAGACATATGTTTCAAGAAACCAAGGCCGCTCCATTAGCGGTCTTTCGTGTCTTATTCGGTGCTATTATGTTGATTAGCACCTGTCGATTTTGGTACAATGGTTGGATTGAGAAGCTCTATCTCGATCCCGAGTTTCATTTTCATTATTTAGGGTTTGACTTTGTCACAGTACCGGGACAATGGACCTATGTGCTATTCGCTTTGATGGCCATTTTGGCGACTACAATCCTAGTGGGATATCAGTACCGAATGAGCATCATTTTGTTCTTCCTCATCTTCACCTATGTGGAGCTGATGGATAAGACGACCTATCTCAATCATTATTATTTTGTGTCTGTTGTCAGTTTTATGATGATATGGCTCCCAATGAATAGCATGTTTTCATTGGATGCATATAGAAGCGGGGGAGACATGGTAACTGTGCCGAGATGGACTATCCTGTCTCTTCAGGTATTCATCTCAATGGTGTACATATATGCAGGACTGGCTAAGCTCAACCATGACTGGCTGATTAGAGCCATGCCTCTGACCTTGTGGTTGCCGACTCATCAGGACATACCAATTCTGGGGAGCTTATTTCAATATAAGTGGAGCCATTATGCATTCAGTTGGGGTGGGGCATTATACGACATGTTTATTCCATTTTTTTTAATGTGGACTAAGACGAGGATGTTAGCATTTGTAGCAGTGCTGTTCTTTCATATCATGACCTCTATATTGTTTCCGATAGGTATGTTCCCATATCTGATGATCATGGCTGTATTCATCTTCTTTAGTGGAGACTTTCATGAGCGAATGCTTGCTACAAGTAAGAGTTTCTTCTCCCGATTGGGTCAAAATCGCCAGATCATCACCGTGCACAGCTCTGTCTTACGTCTGCCTAAGCTTAATGTCTGGGTGGTATCGATTGTACTCGGATTGCAGATACTCGTTCCATTGAGAGGGCTGGCCTATCCAGGCAATATGTTCTGGACGGAGCAAGGATACCGGTTTTCGTGGAGGGTGATGCTTATGGAAAAAACCGGATATGCTAACTTCAAAGTAGTCGATGGTCAGACGGGTCAGTTTTTCTATGTGCAGAATGATGACTTTCTTACGGCCTTTCAAGAGAAAGAAATGAGCACACAGCCTGACTTCATCATTGAATATGCCCATATGCTTGAGGAGCATTTTGCGAGCCAAGGACATCAGAATATAGAAATCTATGTCCAGAGCTATGCCTCGCTAAACGGACGCAGAAGTCAAACATTCATTGATCCCGATGTAGACCTCACTAAATTAAAGAACAGCCTATGGCACAAGGACTTTATCAAACCGATCAAAGATGAGTAGAATAGTATATACAGTCCTGTCGCTATTATTGGTCATAGCCAGTTACGGACAGCGGGCGATCACGGTCACCGCAGTGGATTCGGTGAGTAATGAGCAAGTGCTCACCTATGATCTATATGACAATGACGATCAGTTCATCTTGCCATCCGATGAGGCTGGTCAAGTCATTATCAATCTCTCAGACTCACAGACTAAACATCTTACGTTGTTTTCTGAAAACTATGAGATCATCAACTTCAGCGTAGACGCCTCATCAGGCCCATCAGTAATTGTTCAGACATCGAAGCTCAGCGTAGAGCTAACAGGTATAGAGATAGCAGCCCGCAGGGATGAATTATTCAGCCTTAAGCAGCTTAAAGATGTCGAGGGTACTTCAATATTTGCTGGCAAGAAAACCGAAGTTATCCTCCTTGATAAGATCAAGGCCAATTTGGCAACTAACAATGCACGTGAGATCTACGCTCAGATTGCTGGCTTAAACATCTATGAAGGGGACAATGGCGGTATCCAGCTTGGGATAGGAGGGCGAGGTCTCGATCCTAACCGTACTGCCAGCTTCAATACACGACAAAATGGCTACGACATCAGTGCTGATGTACTGGGTTACCCCGAGAGCTATTATACGCCGCCATCAGAATCAATTGATGAGATCCAAGTGGTTCGTGGGGCAAGCTCCCTACAATATGGAACACAGTTTGGCGGCTTGATCAACTTCAAATTAAAAGATATTGCCGAGCAGGAGGGATTTTCGCTTAACACTCGTCAGACCGTTGGCTCCTTCGGATTGTTTAATTCCTATAATCAAGTCGGATATAAAGCTGATAAGCTAAAAGTAAATGTAGGGGTCAACTATAAAAATGGGGATGGGTATCGGGACAACTCTGAGTTTGAGTCTGTCAATCTATTCAGCACTATACAATATGAATTCAATCAAAAGACTACGCTGACAGGAGAGTTGACCTATTTTAATTATTTATCTCAGCAAGCTGGTGGACTCACCGACGACCAGTTTCTTGAAGACCCCAGGCAGAGCACGCGGGAGAGAAACTGGTTTGACGTAGACTATCTATTGTATAACCTGAGATTGAGTCATAAGATAGATCCGAGTGCCACACTCAGTCTAAGTTTGTTTGGATTGAGGGCTTCTCGCTCGGCAGTAGGGTTTAGAGGAAATCCTATAAACCTCAACGAAAACCCGATCACGGGCCTCGACGAGCAAGATGTCAATGGCAATTTCATCAGCCCACGTGATTTGATTATTGATAATTTCAACAATTGGGGTCTCGAAGCCAAGTATCTCAAGCGATACCGACTGCTCAATAAGAATGCCGTGTTTTTGCTGGGGAGTAAGATATATCAGTCTGATAATACCTCACTGCAAGGCCCAGGCTCGACAGGTGTAGATGCAGATTTTAGCTTAGCTACAGATCAGTTTCCTGACTTTCCCAATCAATCCAGCTTTGATCTACCCAATCGGAATTATGCGCTCTTCGCTGAGCACATCATCTATCTGGACAAGGATGTGTCTATCATACCAGGGGTCAGGATAGAGCATATCAATACTGCCTCTGAAGGCACATTCAATCAAGTGGTGTTTGACAATGCGGGTAACCCACTGCTCAACCAGGAGTTAGAAGATAATCGCACTGTGCGACGTACGTTTGCACTATTCGGCATCGGGTTGAACTATAAGAAACTGAAGAACACAACGCTGTATGCTAATATCTCACAGAACTACAGATCTGTCACCTTTAGTGATATCCGAGTTGTCAATCCTACCTTTATAGTTGATCCCGATCTAACTGATGAACGGGGTTTTACCGCAGATGTCGGTCTGAGGGGTAGGTTGGCGAAGAGTGTTTCATTTGATCTCGGCGTATTTACCATCCAGTATCAAGATCGCATCGGGGTAATCCTCGATGATCGTGCCAACAGACTCCGCACTAACATCGGCGATGCCTCTATCGTTGGATTAGAATCATTTTTTGATATCAATATCACCAACTTGTTGAGTGATCGCCCTAAGGACTATAGCCTCAAATGGTTTGTCAATGCAGCGTTTACGCACTCTCGCTATACGTCCTCTGAAGAGAATAATGTAATCGGTAGACGTGTCGAGTTTGTTCCTCGAGTCAATCTTAAGACCGGTGTAAGCTATAAGCTTGGACAGTTTAGTAGCTCTCTGCAATATACCTACCTATCTGAGCAATTCACTGATGCACAGAACTCTGAGACGGCTTTTGGAGGAGACTCCCGCAGTGGCATTATCGGCACAATACCCGCTTACTCGATAGTCGATTTGAATATCACGCAGAGCTTTGGAGCGATTGAGATATCCGCAGGAATCAATAATCTCTTAGACGAGGATTATTTCACTCGACGGGCGACGGGATATCCTGGTCCTGGGATTATTCCATCTGATGGTAGATCGTTTTATGTGACGGTGGGGTATGAGTTGAGGTAGGCCGTCGAAAGCTTAGGAGGATATCCAATTGATCACTAAGTAGCGTGTTTCATCAAAAAACATCAATCCACTTTTTTTCTCCTACTACCAGAGGTTTTCAGCGTATTTATAACCACTTCCAGTATTGAGTAGTAGTACTTGGTCTTCTTCCTGAATCCATCCGCTCTTTCTCAAAGATTTTGCAGCGTGCCAGACTGCAGCACCTTCAGGAGAAAGAAAGTGACCTTCTGTAGAAGCAAATTCTTTTAGGGCCGATTGCATTTCGTCCTCAGATACTCCTATAGCACAGCCTCCACTTTCGTAAATGGTTTTCAAGATCAATTTATGTCCAAAGGCATGTGGTACTCGTAAGCCATTGGCTATCGTAGGTTCAGGATTTTCGTAGGGTGTCGAAGAATGGAGCCCCGCCTTAAAAGCTTGAACTATAGGATCACATCCATTAGTCTGGACTGCTACCATCTTTGTCCGAATCTCTTGGACCCATCCTAGCTCTTGTAGTTCTTTGAATGCTTTCCAAATACCAATAAGGCCTGTACCTCCTCCTGTTGGATATAATATGACATCAGGTAACTTCCAGTTAAGTTGCTCAGCGATTTCTAAACCCATCGTCTTCTTTCCTTCTAGCCGAAAGGGTTCTTTTAGCGTTGTTACATCCCACCACTTACCTGCTGCATTATCTGCTCGCATGGCTACGCCGCAGTCTGAGATATTACCATCGATGACATTCACCTTGGCGCCCATAATCTCACAGTCTAGTTGAAACATCTTTGGTGTTGCCTTAGGCATGTAGATATGTGCTGTTAAACCTGCCTTAGCACAGTACGCGCTAAGGGCACTTCCAGCATTTCCTGCCGTGGGTATGCAAAACTCTTTGGTGCCTAATTCTTTTGCCTTACTGACTGCCATGCCCAGTCCTCTAGATTTAAAAGAACCAGTAGGGTTCCCGCCTTCTTCTTTAACCAACAAGGACTTCATACCATATTGCTTAGCAAGCTTATGCAATCCAAGGATCGGCGTGAATCCTTCACCTAGACTGACGATGTGTTCGTCATCCCATATAGGCAGAAGTTCCTTATATCTCCACATCGTATGAGGTCTACCTTGAAGGATACTCTTGTTAAGAGGTTGAGTCAGATCGTACGTTGCCACAAGTGGTTCATGGTCATCGGTACAAAACGTTTGTTTTTGCCTGATGTCATAGGACTTGCCAGACTCATGATTGATAAGGCCGTTGTATCTCGTATTTATAGTAGCCATTGTGCAGTTATTTAGTGCACCAAAAATAAGCATAGCGACCTATATATGGACTGCTGTAGCTCTATTCACAGGATATCGTGCTGGCTATGACAGTTGAAATGACCAAATGATCACTTATAGAGCCTGCTATATAAACTCCCTCAGAAGCATAGATTATTTTTATGATTTTATATGGATCTGATCGAGGTGTAAAATAGCATAATGAGCAAACTTTATTTGATACGACATGCGCAAGCATCTTTTTTAGCGGAGAACTATGATAATCTTTCAGAGCATGGTCATCTGCAATCTCACGTCTTAGGAGATTATTTAGTTAGTAAACCTATCCTATTCGATAAGGTATATGTTGGTCCATTAAAGCGACAACGTCAAACCTATGAGCGGGTGAGAGAAGCTTACGAGAAAAGAAGTGTTCCGTTTCCAGATGCGATTGAGGTAGAAGAACTCAGAGAGTATAAAGGAATGAATACGATGCATGTCGTTAAAGAGGAGCTGACCAAGCATCATGCTAGTTTTAAGCAATGGTTTGAGGAAATGGATCAACACCCCAGTCATAAGACTAAAATGAAAATGACCCTTGCCTATCTTCAGATGTGGTCAACTGACACTTTGGGTTTTCAACTTCCTGCAGGAACACAATCCTTTGCGGAATTCAGAAAGACAGCAGAGTTGGGATTAGATATAGTATTGAATGGAAACGAAAAGGGAAAAACCATAGCAGCATTTTCATCAGGTGGCTGTATCGCAGCTATGCTGGCGAAAATCATGGGTGTTGAAGATCCAAGTAAAGCAATTGGTTTTAATCTGGTTATGCTGAATACGGCTATTTCTGAAGTATTGTTTTCAGGTAGCAGACTGAGCTTACAGTCATTCAATACGCTACCTCATTTGACGGAGGACATGATCACCACTATGTGACCTGTTATTGCTCTAAACTAAGATTGTTGCAAGCTTAGCGATATGATTTAGGCCATATCGCATGCTATTCTAAATCTCGAGAAACTTAAAAGCAGGAATGTGTACAAGCTGCATTCTTGTGAGTTCATAAGTCCTTCTATTACAAGTTGCGGATTGGGCTTGGATGTTGGATGTGAAATACGAGTTTGCCTTCGCATTACTGCATACTGTTAATGATACACACCACAAATAAAAAGACCCCTCGAATTTCTTCGAGAGGCCTTCCGTTTGTTTAGTTGTATTTTAAATACTACTTACTCTTAGTAGCTTCCTCTCAACTCAACTCTTCTATTCTGTGCTCTACCTGCGGAAGTAGCATTGTCAGCTACAGGAGTAGTTTCTCCATAGCCTACAGCCCTCAATCGAGAAGCGCTAATTCCTTTCTGCATTAAGTACGTTTGTACAGCTTGTGCTCTCGTAGATGATAACTCTAAGTTTCTATCGTCATTACCCTGAGAATCAGTGTGCCCTGCGATAGACACATTCAAGTTAGGGTACTGATTCATGATACCAACTACCTCATCAAGGATGTTATAAGACTCTCTTGTAATTACACCTGACCCAGAGTTAAACTTGATATCTCTAAGTGCACGTGTGAATACTTCTGTTGCCGCTGCAGGCACTGCTCTTGCACAACCATCAGGTCCTACAATTCCGCCTAGATTCGGACATTTGTCATCCTTGTCTACAACACCGTCACCATCACTATCAGGACATCCATTTACATCTCCAGCTACATTAGGGCAAGCATCAACATCATCATTGACTCCGTCACCGTCACTATCTGACGCACAACCGTTAGCAGCATCACCAGCTACTGTAGGGCAGTCATCGTCTTTATCTGCTACGCCATCACCATCACTATCAGGACATCCTCTTAGAGTACCTGCTTCATTAGGGCAAGAATCGTTTCTATCGGCAATACCATCACCATCGCTATCCGGACATC
>CAZJTO010000009.1:21444-23802 GCA_964548935.1 uncultured Saprospiraceae bacterium | reverse complement strand
CAAGGAGCTTCGGGTCCACAAGGACCGGCGGGAGATGTAGGAGCAACTGGTGCACAAGGCCCATCAGGTCCATCAGGTCCATCAGGTCCATCAGGCCCAGAAGGCCCAGCAGGTCCTCAAGGAGCTACGGGATCTCAAGGTGCTACCGGACCAGCAGGTTCAGCGGGACCACAGGGTCCTACGGGAGCGCAAGGTCCTACAGGTGCTCAAGGCCCAGAAGGTGCTCAAGGCCCTCAAGGCCCACAAGGAGCAACTGGTGCTAATGGTGTGAATTGTTGGGATACAAATAACAATGGTTTTGCTGATCCAGGAGAGGATACAAATGGAGATGGTATATTAAACTCTCTCGACTGTCAGGGCACTGGAGGTGCCGGGAGTCAAGGTCCACAAGGAGAAACAGGCGCCACAGGTGCACAAGGACCAGTAGGTCCAGCGGGTCCTACTGGAGCAACAGGTCCAGCAGGTCCAGCAGGTCCAGCGGGTGGCTTAACTGCTCAGAATGGAGTATTTGTTATTCCTGCTTTGACAGGGTTACAAGTAGGAGCTACTGGTTCATTTAATGATTCAGTTTTCGGTACTGTAACATGGGTAGTTGATAACGTGATCATTGTTGATAGTAATTCTACAGATGGCGCGCATAGTGGGTTGAAGGTGACATATACATTTGCACCGAGAGCAACAGCACCTATCTTTACTTATTTACAACCGGTCAATCCATTTAATTTGGCAACGGATGGTGATAGAGCTAATGTTAACTTCTCGATTTCTTTAAGAGATGTCGTGACTACAAACTCAATCAGTGTAAATATTTCTCGTGCTGATTCTGTGAGTGCGTGGAGTGATAACTTTATATTTAATCTGATATCATTTAATTAATAATAAGAAAGCTCCGACAGCAATGTCGGAGCGTTTTCTTACCTTTTAATTAGAGATATAAAACTTATAAAAGCATGCTCAAACATATTTTAACCTTCGTTTTGACTTTTACTATTGCTTTGTCTTATGGACAAATCACTAAATCTGGATTGTATGCCTCAGTTCATATTCCTTCAAATGGATTTGTGAGTGTTTTTGGATCTCATGATTTCACAGATATGGGCAAAGGCAACAGCATAGTGATGACAAAGCGGGGATTAGATAGAAGCTACATGGTCTTTGCTGATGGTGCTTCTTGGGAAGAGGCATCAGTTAATGGCTATGTTGATGGATTCGCTAAGTCTTTCTCTAAAGAAGATTATGTCTTACCTATTGGTAATAATGAAGATTACAGACCAATAATTGTCTCTGGTGGATCTAATGCTGCTGCAGGTTACTTTGCTGAAGATCCAGGCGTGATTGCTCAGACACTCAGTGATGATATAGAGCTATTATCAAGTCATGGATATTATGAAATTGAAGGTGTTAAACCGACTCAGTTTAGCTTAACATGGAACCACTTTACTGAAATTGATAGACTGGTTGATGATATTGGTCAACTGGGAATTGTTGGATTTGATGGAGATAAATGGGTAGCTATTCCGTCACAAATTGAAGAAAATAGGCTTAGCTTAACAAAGAGTGCACCATCCTATATGACGCAGAAAGCGAATGTTGATCAAGGAATTATTTCTACGGTAAGTGAAGTGGATCTATCACAATATGAATATGTAAGTTTGGCAAGAATGGCACCTAATGCTATTGCTGAAAGTCCTATGTCATTAAGTGTCTATCCAAATCCCGCAGTACAAAATAATTTCGTATACCTTGATTATGATGTAAATGATCCTAACACAGAGATTATGATTGGACACATTGGAGAAGCACCATCGATAAGACATCAAGTGACTAAGACAGGTAAAACTAAGGCTAAGATTAGTACAGATGGGCTTAAGCCAGGAGTATATTGGGTTTCGGTAAAAAGCAGTGGTGGTGAAAAAGTGTTGAAAAAATTAATCATACTTGACGCTACATCGGTGGTGAGATAGTATAAACGTAAACCCTCGATATATTTGGATATAGGAGTACAATTTGATAATTGTGCTCCTATTTTTTTATATGCCTATTGATATGCCTTACGAGCTTGTCAAAGGCGGGATCATCGGTAAAAGTATAAGCGCTGTTCAGTAAGCAATCGGCAAGTGCTTCATATTTTTCTATATGTTGCTTATAGGCAGGTTCGGCATGTCTGAAAAACCTGTGCTTTATTTCTGGTTGTTGATAATTCCTCTCATTGACATCTCTTGTAAGTCTTCTATTATAGCTCGTTTCTTGATCTAGTTTGATAAACACATTGTAATCAATGTGGTCATTAATTATCGGGCTGTAGTTTACAAAAAGACCTTCTACTATAACTACAGAGGCAGAGGTGATCGTCTTGAA
>CAZJTO010000009.1:0-21344 GCA_964548935.1 uncultured Saprospiraceae bacterium | reverse complement strand
TTTTTCAATTAAAAGCAATACATTTCGGACATGCTTATGCATGCACTCAGAGCAGTAATTGGTGTGGTCATTATTATCGGATTATGTTATCTGTTGAGTGCAGATAAGAAGGCCATTAAATGGCGTGTAGTCATCGGAGGCTTATTGCTACAATTTGTTTTAGCATTTGGTGCTATAAAAATTCCATTTATAAGAAGTTTTTTCAAAGGAATTGTGGATGTATTTCTTGTAGTAATTAATGCGTCAGAACAATCCGCAGCTTTTTTGTTTGGGAATCTTGCTACTGACTTATCCTATGGTTTTGTGTTTTCTGCACTACCTGTTATCATATTGTTTTCGGCGCTAACTTCATTGGCCTATTACTACGGAGCTCTCCAAAAGGTGGTGTATGGCTTTGCGTGGCTAATGAATAAAACCATGAAACTAAGTGGACCTGAAAGCCTTGCTGCTGCAGCTAATGTATTCATAGGTCAAACCGAGGCTCCCTTGGTTGTTAAACCGTACTTAGAGCGTATGACACGCTCCGAAATCATGACTATAATGGTTGGTGGATTGGCGACTATCGCTGGTAGCGTCTTTGGCGTATATGTATCCATATTAGGAGGGGATGACATTGCTGCTAAACAGGAGTTTGGAATGCACTTGTTGATAGCTTCAGTAATTTCTGCCCCAGCAGCGCTCTTGATTGCTAAAATAATGGTACCTGAGCGAAAAGATCACCAATTGAATAGGGAGCTTGATGTACCCAGATCTGATGTTGGATCCAATGCACTTGATGCACTTACAAGAGGCACAACAGATGGTGTTAAACTGGCGGTTAACGTGGCGGCAATGCTCTTTTCGTTTATGGCTATTATCTTTCTTACTAATAGTCTTCTGGAGCTATTAGGGAATTACTTTGCGTTAAATGATGACATCGAACAATTCAGTGGGGGAAAGTATGATAAGCTAAGCCTACAACTCTTTCTTGGCTATTTGTTTGCCCCTTTAGCTTGGATAATTGGTATTGCGAGCGATGAGATATTGTATATCGGACAACTACTTGGGGAGAAGACGATTCTCAATGAGTTTGTGGCGTATTCTACTTTGGGTGAAATGAAACGCAGTGGCATCCTTTCAGAACGCTCAATTATCATTGCTGCCTATGCACTCTGTGGCTTCGCTAACTTTGCTTCAGTAGGCATACAGATTGGGGGGATAAGTTCTATTGCTCCTAAAACAAGAAAAGACCTGACGGAACTAGGCTTTAAAGCTCTGGTGGGAGGCACCTTAGCTACTATGCTCACTGGTTGTATAGCCGGGGCGCTTATTTAGATTAGACCCTCAGGGAGATTCATATAGATAGTGTCCTCTTCTATGGATATCCTTTCTATGAGACTTTCGTGTAGAGGGATGAGGACTTCTTTTTCGTTCGCGTCTAGTATAATGGCCATCTTTTGCTGTGGATAATCATCTACTCTGATGATTGCTCCGATATCCCCCGCTGTTTTATCTATGATCGTCATATTTATGAGCTTATTGGGTTTAGAGAGTGGCTCATTGTCATCTACTGCAATGTCTTCACTTAAGAGGTGTAATACCTGTAATTGAAATCGATTCATTTCTTCTGAACTGTCACAGCCGCTCAACTTAATGATAGTGTCTCGATCATCTGACAATTCTTCTATTCGGAAAGGCACCTTATAACCATCTATTTCTATGAATACATAATTTTGCTTTTTAAAATCGTCTATAAAGGAATCAACTATAGAGACTTTTGCATGGCCTTTATAGCCATGTGACCGACGTATGATACCTACTTCGACAAAATTGGACTTATAGAGTCTCTTGTATTTACTCATTGCTATAGTTGACTAGCGATTGGATGATAAGTTGACCTATATCTGCTTTATCTCCCCATGGTATGGTTTCACAATTTTCAAAGCATTGAGTGTCAAAAACGCCTGTAACTCGACTTACTAAGCCTATATTTTCGGCATACTCCTCTTGGCTGGTGCGATATTGCAACCTATTCTGAGCATCTGCATGTTGGACGCTTATCACTCTACCCAATGGCAGATCGTTGATGTTTACGCCACTATTTAAATCAAGGTATCGAGACTCCCAATCCTTGAAATATTCTATTTCATCAGTTCCAATGGGAATTAGGATGGTAGGATCAAATCGCTGACTACTTTGCCATAATGCATTTTCTTCAGGAGGGACGATTAGTTTTACTTGACTTAGATTACCTTCTGTACGTATGGCCATACCATTAATTACCTGTTCGGTGACTCTACCGATAACATTCCAATCTTGTTCGAGGTCCATACGTTCAGCCTGCTCGATTATAGTAATTTCTTCTCCGAGTGTATTTTGATCGGTACCAATAATCCTTTCACGAAGAAAGTATTCGAAAGTATCTCGAGTCTGTCCTGCGTTGTAGATATCTACCCTGAACATTTGATATTCTCGCGTCAAGTTATTGGTCGGAAAGAATGATGACGAACCTGGCCCGCTCGAAGACATCGATGAATTCTCATCGCCACAACCAAACCATATAACTGTAACAAAAAACAGATAATACTTTCTCATACAAGTACTTGTAGTACCATCAAAGATACATATAATATAAATTTATAATATGATCTTGTAATATTTGATTCTATAAATATTAAGTATGTTAAAATTGGCCTCTCTAAGAATATCCTATGGGGGACACACTAAGTCAAATGGGTCTTGTATATGGAATAACCACTGAGATGAGAGCGACTAAGATCAATATGAGACAAAGCCTGAGATATCAGAAACACGATATCACAGTTACATTCTGCGGGGTTATAGACAATGAAGATGATCTGTCTAAAGCACTGGCTGAAGTAGGTATAAAAGTGGACTTTGAAAGTCCTGCACAATTAGTATATGCTCTTGTGGAGTATATCAAAGTGTCTCAACTGAAAAGAACTAAGTATGCCATTAAAATGGCAAAAGAAATTCTTAGAGGGCAGTACTCATTCGTCTATGAGACAAGTGAATGGAGTAAGAAACTGTACTGCGTAAATCAAGGATTAAATTTATATGTTGGATTGAGTGCGGCAGAATTTATTATTTCTAATAAAATCACAACGGTACTAAATCATACTGAAAGAATGATAAGCCTCGAAGATGGCTTGATGGCAGAGATTTTTGAAGATGGCACCTGTCAATTTACTGATGGCGAATCACAACGCTTAAATATGGAATATAGAAGCGTGATTAAAAAGGAGAATATAGATCCTGAAAATCACATTTTCAATATTCTTAAAAAAGAGCTCCATGGGGTTGTCCCGAATGTATTCGCATCAAAAAATTCGCTTTTAGATCGGCTTAATATGAGCTGATAGAGCGAACCCTTATATGCATAATGTTTTGTTTAGTTTATAATATTGAGCCTCCTTTGGGAGGCTTTTTTATTGTTCCAATTTCAGAGAGTTCTGAACCTCATGCTCTTCAATGGCAAGTTGGATCAGTCGATCTATTAATGCCGCGTTAGAAATCCCAGAAATTTTCCAAAGTGTAGGATACATGCTTATATCTGTAAAACCAGGAATGGTATTGATCTCATTAATATAGAGCTCATCATTGTCCAGCATAAACATATCTACCCGAGCCATACCACTACACTCTAAACATCTGTAAGTATCAATTGCTGTTTTTTTGACAGCGTCAATCTGTTGCTCATTCAGCTCTGCTGGAATAGCCAGTTCAGCGCCTTTTTCATCAAGGTATTTGCTCTCGTATGAATAGAATCCACTTTTAGGTACGACTTCGCCAGGTATTGAGGCGATAGGGTCATGGTTGCCCAACACAGCACACTCGATTTCTCTACCGTACATCTTGCTCTCTATGATGACCTTAGTATCATACAGGAATGCATGCTCAACTGCCTCCATATATTGCTCCTCATTTTCGACATAGGAAACACCAACAGAAGAACCTAAGTTGACGGGCTTCACAAACAGTTCATTTCCAAGCTTCTCTACTACGGACTCGTAAGTATACTTTGATCGGTTATGTGTTCTAAGAGTAATAAATGGGGCATTCTTTATTCCGGCATCTCTGAGTAACCGCTTCATCACCTCCTTGTCCATACCTATAGCAGAACCTAATATTCCGGGTCCTACGCATGGTATATTAGCAAGCTTGGCCAAGCCTTGGATTGCTCCGTCCTCGCCATACATGCCATGTAGTACTGGGAAGATAACATCTATCTTGGATAAATCATCTCTTGAGTCCGCGTTGAAGATTCGATGATCATCAGTGTTTTGCGAGAGGAGTAGGGTGGCACTATTTTCAGCAAGTCCCACAGTATTTGGGTCTGAGGTATCTAGTAGTTCAAGTGAGCCTTCTTGTAACAGCCATCTTCCACTCTTATCAATGCCAATGAGAACCGGCTCATATTTATCCTTGGGCATTGAGGCTACAATGTTTTTAGCGGATAGGATAGATATCTTATGTTCTGTTGATCGCCCACCATAGATAACTGCCACCTTTATTTTACTCATAATGCATATGTCTCAATGAATAAAGGTCTGATTATATTATGAATTAATATGATGTGATCACTTTTAATTCGTCCCTCCCTTTAGTACAAATCGAAAATCTGCTTGGATAATCGAGAAATTCCAAGTAACAGTCGTCTAAAATTGCAAAGAGCAAGGTTTGAAGACACATTTGTTGTGTATTCAAAAATCAAAAACTTTACAATGAAAAAGATTACAACCAGAGTAGATCACTATGCGAGATTAATCATTTTAATCACTGCCTTGTCAGCGTATATAGGGGTACTTGTCGCTGCAGCCCTATAATAAGAATCGCCCAGGCAACTTAAGTCTCTACCCTAATCAAGTTAATATTAATCTGAGGATAGACCAGATTATGTAATTTAAAGGAGATAACTGGTCGTATGAATAATAGAAAGCGGAATTTTTGGGGATGGGGATATGCAGATTATGAATTGGACGCAGCTTCGGTAACAAAATTCAAGTCTTTGCTCCAGATGGCACTCGGCATCGAAGAGTTCTCTGATCTCAAGGTGCCAGTGCTCGAAGAGCTTAATTTAAGAGCTCCGAGAATACCCTTGCCAGAAGCATATATGCAGTTTTGTACTGCTGAAGATTTCGATAGGGCATCCCATAGTTATGGCAAGTCCTACCGTGATGTATGGAGAGGTTTACAAGGCATATACGATAATCCGCCAGACTATGTGGCTTATCCAAGTACGGAAGAGCAGATCTTGTCCTTAATGGAGTTTGCCGCTGAGCACAATGTGAGCCTTATTCCTTTTGGTGGGGGATCCTCAGTAGTTGGAGGAGTAGAGCCTACTACTGACGAGAGATACAGTGCTGCCATATCTGTTGATATGAAACACTTCAACAAGATACTTGAGGTCAACGTAGAGAGTCGTTCTGCTCGTATCCAAGCAGGGATTTTTGGCCCAGCCTTGGATAGAGGTCTTAAGGAGTATGGATTGACGATGCGTCATTTTCCACAGAGCTTTGAGTTTTCAACTTTAGGAGGATGGATTGCAACGAGATCAGGAGGACACTATGCCACATTGTTCACTCATATAGATGAGTTTGTTCAGTCAATAAGGATGGTAACTCCACAGGGCATCATGCAGTCTCGACGTCTTCCTGGTTCTGGTGCAGGACCGAGTGAAGAGCGCCTTATGACAGGTTCGGAGGGCATCTTTGGGATCATAACAGAGGCATGGGTAAGACTCCAACATATACCCACATATAAGATGGCACAGACCATCAGTTTTAATGAATGGAGTAATGCTGTTAAAGCTTGTCGCTCGCTTGCCCAGTCAGGACTCAATCCCACCAATGCAAGACTAATAGATCGGGTAGAAGCACTGTCTAATGGATTAGGTGATGGACAGCATGACGTCATCATCTTGGGATTTGAGTCTCATAATCATGAGGTTCAACCATTAATGCAAGAAGGGTTAGACATCTGTACTCGACATGGCGGGAAGTATGTTCTAAAAGAGAATACTGGCAAAAGAGATCAAGCTGCTGATCGATGGAAGAAATCTTTTCTTCAAGCACCATATCTTAGAGATGAGTTCGTCCGACTTGGATGTATCATGGAGACTTTTGAGACCGCTGTAACCTGGGATCAGTTTGAATCATTTCATAGCGGTATCATCACTGCTGCCAATGAGGCCATCCAGCGCATATGCGGTGGAGGCATGATTACCTGTAGATTTACTCATCTATATCCAGATGGCCCAGCACCATATTATACCATCATGGCAAAAGGGCAGACAGGTAGAGAGATCGAACAGTGGAATGAAATCAAGCAAATTGTATCTGATAAGATTATTGAGTTAGGCGGCACGATTACTCACCATCATGCTGTAGGAAAAGATCATCAGCCATACTATAAAAAGCAAAGGAGTGATGTCTTTGCTGCAGCGCTAAGTGCTGTAAAAGACAGGCTTGACCCGGCATGGATCATGAACCCTGATGTACTATTGACCAATAGATCATAAAATTATAAGGGTCATGACCACATAGAGAATTGAGAAATGTTTACATTTCGGTTAGACAAACTATGTAATGCAAATAATCGAACAAGCCGAAGTTTATGATGCAATAATCGTCGGCTCAGGTGCCGGAGGTGGCATGGCGGCGAATATCTTGTCGGAGAATGGCTTGAGGGTTGCTGTAGTAGAGGCCGGACCGTTCTTTGATCCTAAGGATCCCAAGACTATGACTCAGATGAAGAATCCCTGGGAGTCACCAAGAAGGGGCGCTAGCACTAATAGAGCTTTTGGAGACTTTGATATGTCATGGGGGGATTGGGAAGTAGAAGGTGAGCCCTATACAACAGTAGAAGATACTGAGTTTAAGTGGTGGCGTGCCAGAATGCTCGGAGGGCGTACCAATCACTGGGGTCGCATATCGCTGCGCTTTGGCCCAACAGATTTTAAGCATAGAGATGTAGATGGACTTGGAGCGAACTGGCCGATCAGCTATGATGAAGTAAAGCCCTACTATGATCGATTAGATAAGATGGTTGGTGTTTTCGGAACTAACGAAGGATTATACAATGATCCAGACGGATTCTTTCTGCCACCGCCAAAGCCTCGATTACATGAGCTATACTATATCAAGGGGGCACGAAAATCTGGGGTGCCCGTCATCCCTTCTAGACTTTCTATCCTAACTAAGAGAATTAATACAGAAAGAGGAGTATGTTATTACTGTGGTCAATGTAATCGTTCGTGCAATGCCTATGCCGACTTCTCATCTGGATCGTGTCTAATATTTCCAGCCCAGAAGAATGGTGGACAGATCGAGCTATTCACTGATTGCATGGTCAAGAATGTCACCACGAATAGTGAAGGTCTGGCGACCGGTGTTTCCTATATCAATAAGAAGGATCGACGTGAATACCAGCTGCGAGGAAAGGTAGTTGTATTGGGAGCATCAGCATGTAGCACGGCACGTATACTAATGAATTCGAAGAGTAAGGCTCATCCCAATGGATTGGGAAATAGCAGCGATCACGTAGGTCGATATCTCCACGATTCAACTGGAGCCAGTATGTCTGCTTTTGTCCCCGCACTAATGGATCGCAAAATCTATAACGAAGATGGTGTTGGAGGCATGCATGTCTATAGTCCATGGTGGGGAAACAATAAGAAATTAGATTTCCCAAGAGGGTATCATATCGAAGTTTGGGGTGGTATGGGTATGCCTTCCTATGGTTTTGGATACAATATCGAGGGTATGAATAAGTATGTCGGTGGCCAAGTAGGTGGATATGGTGATAAGTTACGTGATGATGTCAAGAGATTCTATGGTGCCTTTGTAGGCATGGCCGGTCGTGGAGAGTCGATAGCTCGATTTGAGAATCGTTGCGAGCTAGATCCAAATGTGGTAGATCAATTTGGTATTCCAGTATTGCGATTCGATTATAAGTGGTCTGATTATGAGTATAATCAGGCCAAACATATGATGGATACATTTGAGGAGATCATAGGAAATATGGGAGGTATATTACTCGGTGACAAACCCGGTAAGGACAAAGATTATGGATTGTTAGCACCGGGTGAAATCATCCATGAAGTTGGGACGACTCGGATGGGTGATGACCCTAAGAAGTCAGTTACCAACAAATGGCAGCAACTCCATGATGCCAAGAATGTCTATGTAGTAGATGCAGGAGTATTCTCATCTCAAGCGGATAAAAACTGTACATGGACGATTATGGCGCTAAGTATGAGAGCTTCTGAACATATAGTTGACGAACTTAAAAAAATGAACATCTGATGGATAGACGAGAAACACTCAAATCTTTACTCATTGGAGGCGTCGCAGGAGCAAGCCTCACTGCAACCGGTTGCAAAGGAGGTAATCTCAATGAAGTTGTTGATGAAATTGCAGTGGGTAATGGATATGGTCGGACTCCCAGTGAAATGGAGCACGATCACAAAATCAATGATGAGGTTTACTTTGATGAGCATGAGTTAAGCTCTATAGCTGTATTATGTGACATCATCTTACCTAAGAAAGGCGATTTAGGCAGTGCCACAGATGCGGGGGTGCCTGAGTTCATCGAGTTCATAGTCAAGGATCTACCAAATAACCAACTGCCTATGCGAGGGGGCTTGGCATGGTTAGATGGAGAGTCCAACAAGCGATTTAATAATCGGTTTGTCGGACTCAGTGATTCGCAACAGCTCTCGATTATAGACGACATCGCCTATCCCGATCCTGATGAGGAACGCCCTGAGATGGGACCGGGCATTAAGTTTTTCACACAGATACGCAACCTTACCTTAACAGGATACTATACGACCAAGATGGGATTTGATGACCTGGGTTATGTCGGCAATCGACCCAATATCTGGGATGGAGTTCCAGCCGATGTGCTCGCTGACCATGACGTAGATTATGATCCGGAGTGGGTTGCTAAGTGTATCAATCAGGAGACACGTGAGGCGGTAGCTGAATGGGATAAAGACGGTAATCTACTGACTTAATCTTAGCGCTATAGACTACGGTTTAATTCCTCGAGGATGTCATGAAATTTGACATCTTGCAGAGAACTAAAGACGACTTCCGCTGATGGCAGGTTTGTGCGCTGACCTATGCCTACTGCTCTAAAGCCGCCAGCAACAGCTCCTTCTAATCCTTTCTGGCTATCTTCTATGACGATAGCTTCAGCAGGAATCACAGTAAGCCCTTGGGCAGCCTTCAAGAAGACTTCTGGGTTAGGCTTAGTATACTGTACGCTATGTCCATCTATGATGACTTCGAATCTTTCCTTTAAACCGATCAGATCTAATACCGTATGAGCATTTTTGCTAGCAGAGCCAATGGCATATTTGATGTCCAATTGTGCAAGTTCATCCAGCAACGCTTCTATGCCAGGCAAGATAGCCTTGTGATCCAAGTCTGTAATGGAGCCTAAGTAGTGCTGATTTTTTAATTCGCAAAGCGATGCTTTGTCAGATTCTGCGACCTCAGCGTGTAGTAGGTCGAGCATCATATTGAGGGAATCCATTCTACTGATTCCTTTGAGCTTTTCATTCATCTCTGGCGTGAAGTCAAAACCCAGATCTTTAGCCACTTGGCGCCAAGCTCCATAATGATGTCCAGCTGTATCAACGATCACACCATCCATATCGAAAATACAGGCCTTAATCTTCATAATTTACTTTGCTGCTCACTTTGGACACGAAGGGCGAAAATATAATATTTCAATTGACACGATTACTCTTTATAGATTGTTTAAGTCCTTTGATTAATTCCTCTTTGATAGAAGATGCATTTATGGAATCGAGGTGAGTATAGATATTAGCGAGATATTCTCTTGACTTTGGGCCAAAGTGATTTTTGAGATAACAGCTGCACTCAGTAAGGTATAATTCGACCATTTCTGCCTGGTGGGTCTCCTTCAATGTTTTGACGAATTTGTTGAGCAGTGCAGCAGAGCTATCATTCTTGAGAACATCAATGGCTTCTTCATAGCGCTCCACAGCAAGGTAGTATTGGATGCGATGCTGAGGATCTGTTAGTTCTTCAAAATAATGGTTGATCAGGTTATCTATCGCTGCGGTGTTTACTTGGCTGGCTCTTAGCTTCACGAGAAAGTCTGCATCTCCTGAGGAGATATACAGATCGAGAAAAGCCTTAATTACTGCGGGCTCATCTGTTGATATCTCTATGTTATCTATGATTTGTTTGGCGATGAAGTGGTTTACCTTTTTTCTAAGTACAAACTGTTTCAAGAGCTCTTCGACCCCTTCTAATTGTTCCAGTCCGACCAGTATAAGCACAATTCGATAGCTTTCTTGACGGTCGATGCTATTGACATTGATTTGGTCTCCATTGGGATCTATCAATAACCCAAGTGACTTAATAAAATAGTAGGATCCAAGACTTTTACTCTTGCCTTTGGCTAAGTAGGCATGGATGATTCTCAATAAGTGATCTCGGTTAGTGGAGTCCCTATAAAGTTGTAACCAGAGCAATTGTTCTGCTTTGGTATCGGCACTTATCGATGAGAAACTCAGAAGATCAAATGTTTCTTTGATTACGACCGTCTTAAACTCAGGGGCTTCAACATTTTCTATCAAGACATTATACTGTCTAAGTAGGTTCTCGTGATTTTGCTCCAATTTTTTGTGCTCTCTGGTCAATTTACTTTTGATGTAAAATGACTTTTTGAGTAATCTTAAAATGAGATTATAAGCCTGTATGTAGTCCTCGTTAATAATAAAATTGCTGAGGTGGAGGATCAGATTTTCACTGATCATTAAAAACGTATTTGCGGCCTTTGGCGCTACCTTTTGGGTGTTCTCTGTATGTGTTGGGTAGGATCGTTCTACCAGCTGTATCTGTTCTTGGTTGGACAGAGTGTCATACAGCTGAGCTAACAACTGAAGTTTAAACTCATTACTCTTTCTGCTATATGCGCTAATGATAGAGATGAGCTCAGACTTGTTGAGACCAGAGATCAGCTCATTTACTTTGCGCATACTAGGCCTTCTGATAGGAGCGGCTTTCACTCTATGCTGTTCCCTTCGGATGTAGATCAAAGCTGCGACTACGTGACCACAGAGCAAGTTGTTAGTGGATCTTTTACAGTTGCATTGGTACGATTTGATTTTTTGACTATTGATCTTGGCCCCTACCTGATAGTGATAGTTTTGATCACGTACGATGAGATCCCAATGAGATTTACTACATCCTCCACTCACTGCATTACTATCCATCAGCTGCTCACCTGACAAAATCAGTTCTTCATCGATCCACTTTTCGATGAATGTAATATCCTTGCTATATAGGCTTTCAATGTCCAAAATGAGGTTGATTTGTTATTAAGTTGATAACAACCTCTCAAATTAGCTCATTTTGAAATACTTTCGGTAATATATGAAGCGAATATATTTCTCACGTCATGCTAAATCGAGTTGGGCGGACCTCTCACTAAAGGATATAGATCGACCCCTCAATAAGCGAGGCTTAAGAGATGCACCATTCATGACAGAACAACTCTCTCAACGCTGTGAAGGTATAGATCTCTTGGTCAGCAGTCCAGCAAAGCGTACTATGATGACCCGTTCATATTTTGAGAAGGTTATTAATCATAAAGCTTTATTGATAGATCCAAGGATCTATGAGGCCAGCCGGGATATTGTAATTGAAGTAATTCGCGACCTTGATGACATGTATGAGTCGGCCATGCTTTTTGGGCACAATCCGGCTTTTACATATTTATACAATTATTTCTCAGAAAATATACTGGATAACCTGCCCACCTCTGGTTTGTTTGGGGTAGTCAGCACTACTGATACTTGGTCAGATGTAGATGCTTCCAATTGTAAAATGGACTTTCTCATCTATCCTAAAATGTACACTTAGTGAGGTACATCGTCATACTCATGTTAGGTATCGTCACCTACTCCTGTAGTCCAGGATATGAGAAAATAGAGCGTGAGGAGATGCTCGAGATAGTAAGTGATCTAATGATCTTGGAGCATGTCGTGCGCAACTACGATATGAAGAGGCAAGACTCTATCAGGACGTTGATGAAGGAAAATTTACTCAAAGTTCACAATATAACTGAGCATCAACTGGATACGAACCTATATCTTTATCAATTTGAAAGTGATTCGTACCGTCAATTTACCAGTGACCTTGTAGAGATCTTGACTGAAAAGCGAGAATCATTAAATCCGATCGAGTCCATAGACAACAACAATGATGAGTAGTGATATCAAAGTCTTAATAGTCGATGACGAGGAGGACATCTTAGAGTTTGTCAGTTATAACTTATCAAAAGAGGGTTACCAGATTGAAATAGCCAATGATGGTGTCAGTGCTATTGAAATAGCAGAACAGTTTGCGCCCGACCTGATCATATTGGATATTATGATGCCAGGGATGGATGGCATCGAAGTCTGCACTTTGCTCAGAGAAAACAAAGACCTCAAGAATACCCTGATCGTATTTTTAACAGCTCGGAGTGAGTCCTTCACTCAAGTATCCGCTCTTGAGTCTGGCGGAGATGACTTCATTACTAAGCCCGTCAAGCCGAATGTCCTCAAAAGTAGGGTCAAGGCGATAATCAGACGACACTATAGGTTCCAAAATAAGAATCAACAGGAGATTCTGAAGTTTGGTGATTTAGAGATTGACAGAGAAGAGTTTCAAGTCAGTGTCAAAGGCAAGGAGGTAAATCTCGCCAAGAAGGAATTTGACTTGCTTACACTCCTCGTTTCTAAGCCTGGAAAAGTTTTTAAACGGGAAGAAATACTCAGACAAGTCTGGGGCCGAGAAGTAATTGTAGGAGATAGAACAATTGATGTTCATATCCGTAAGGTGCGCGAAAAGATCGGAAGTGACTATATTAAAACGTACAAAGGCGTAGGGTATAAATTTAAATTTTAAGCTTGTTCAAGAATATTACTGTCAAGGAGATCGCTATTATACTCTCCTGTATTTTAGGAGGATTTAACATCCTTCTCATCTTAGTGCTATACTTCAGCGATCTTGCGCTGTTTAATAAGGTGTGGTTTTGGATTGGGCTTTTGTTGGTGTCAGTAATTGTGTCTTACTACGTGGTGCTATTCTTTTTCGAACAATTCGTCTTCCGCAAGATTAAGTTAATCTATAAGGTCATCAACAATAGTAAAGTCAGCCTGCCTGAAGAAAAATCCAGAGTTATAACCAATCTCTCATTGGAGGACGTCAATCAGGAAGTGCAGGAATGGGCAGATAAAACAGAGAGTGAGATCAACTATCTCAAGGAGCTCGAAGACTATAGAAGGAAGTTCTTGGGGAATGTATCTCACGAATTAAAGACGCCGATATTTACCATACAAGGCTATCTACATACCCTACTTGACGGTGCGCTTTATGATGAAAAAATCAACATGAAGTACATCGAGCGTGCAGTAATAAACGTTGAACGATTGCAAAATGTAGTGGAGGATCTTGAGATCATCAACAAGCTAGAGCATGGAGGCGACAACCTCAACAAGAGTGATTTCAACTTCAAGCAGTTAACCCTCGAGGTCATCGAAGATCTAAGCTTATTGGCCAAGTCAAGAAACATAGATATCAAGATAAAAGATGGCGCATCAAAGGTGTTTATGGTGAATGCAGATCGCGCTAATATCGAACAAGTAATGACTAATCTGGTCAGCAACTCCATTAAGTATGGAAATGAAGGAGGAATGACCAAAATTGCCTTTTATGATATGGCAGAAAATGTCTTGATTGAAGTAAGCGACAATGGTATAGGCATTGAGGAGGAACATCTTAAGCACTTGTTCGATCGGTTTTATCGAGTTGACGCTGGGCGCAGTAGAAGTCTCGGAGGCTCTGGATTAGGTCTCTCAATCGTTAAACACATCTTAGAGGCTCACCGCCAGAGTATCAATGTGAGGAGTACAAAAGGACAAGGGTCTACATTTGGATTTACCCTATCCAAGTCTCAGAAGTAACTATCTCTTAGCTTGTCAAGTTAGCAGTGGCGTAAACTGTAGGTGTGCTATCATCATACGGATGCGCCTCAAGTTGTCTCCAATATTGATCTCTTACCTCAAAATATTCTGGTAAGCTCTCTTTAGGCATGGGATCTAATGGAGGGAAGTTTTCTCTGAGGTGGTTAATCTGCTTGCCGTTTTTCCAAAATCTAAAACAAACATGATTACCAGTGGCAAGCCCTGTTTTTCCTACGTATCCGATGACTTCACCTTGCTTAACTCGTGATCCAACACGCAAGCCAGACTGAAACTTGCTCATATGCAGATATTGGCTTTGATAGACGCCATCGTGTTTGATTTTGATGTAGTTGCCATTGCCATCAGTATATCCTCGACGAGTAATAATTCCGTCTGATACACTGAATATCGGAGTGCCTCTCGGTGCTGCGTAATCAGTGCCGAGATGTGGCTTACGCCTTTTTAATACAGGGTGAAATCTGTTCACATTGTAAAAAGAAGATATTCTCGATGCCCGTACAGGGGCTCTCAGAAATGTCTTTTTATTTGGTGTGCCTTCAATATCGTAATATCCTTGATAGCGCTCGTTCTCAAAGTAAAACCCAAAGTATTCTGAGTTTCCACTCTTATATGATGCTGCTAATATATGGCCAGAGCCAGCACGTTCATTATCGATATATTTTTGATCAAATACGATTTTCCATTTATCACCAGGCTGTGCACTGGGGAAGTATACTTGAGCTAATGCATCCTCCAATTCGTCTGTGAGCGCTAAGCTCAGTCCTTTTTCGCCCATTGACTGAGATAGCGAACTTCCAGCAGCAATAGTGCCGCTTAGCATCTCTTGGCAAGTTATAAATGAAATGTCTTTTTGGACTACTGATATGCTATCTCCAAAGGTATAGTCAACATAGGAGAATAGATTAGGTCGATAGACGAATGATACAGGTGGCTCACACTCATCAGCGTACACGAAGGTGATTTTCTTACCTGCCTTAATCCTCCTTAAGCTAAGTACTTCTTCAGCGGCTTTTTCGAGTTGATAAATCTTGTTGTAGCTGACATCTCGATCTAATAGTAGATCCGCAATAAAGGACCCATATTTCAGCGGATAGGTCTCAAAGTGATAGCTCGATTCATCATAACCAAATTTGGTTTTGACCTCCTCTATCTTAACTACTTCAGGACTATCTGCTAATGATTGATCGTCCAATCGAACGTGATTGTTATAGAGATATCCTAAGAGTCCTCCTAACACAAGTCCTCCTATAATGAATAAAATTTCCCCTCGATTTCTCATTACCTTCCAAATGTAATTCATTCTATCAGACATTAACAATTATTCATTTTATTAGTACTCTTCATGATTAGATTGAATAGTTTTAAGACACCATTTATAAGAGCGCACCATTAAGCAAATGCATGAAATCTAATGTTAATTATTTCGGCAAATCGTCGAAACGACTATTGAACTTTCAAAATCCCATGATCATGGGAGTATTGAATGTCACCCCAGATTCATTTTATTCACGCAGTAGAGTGGAGTCTTCCCAAGTTGTTGATCGTGCAGGAGAGATGTTAGAAGTCGGTGCTGACATCATAGATATTGGAGGCATGTCCTCTCGGCCCGGGGCGATGGAGGTGCCTTTGGAGGCCGAATTAGATAGGCTCTTGCCCGCTCTTGAAGCGTTGCGAAGTGCCTTTCCGTCAACTATAATTTCAGTAGATACCTATCGATCAGAAGTCGTCAAGGCAGCAGATCAGATAGGCGTAGATATCGTAAACGATATCAGCGCAGGCACCAAAGATGAGCAGATGTATGCCACAGTAGCAGAGCATCAATTGATCTATATCCTTATGCATATGAAGGGCTCACCACAGACCATGCAGGATGATACGCGCTATGATGATATTATCCTTGACACGCTGAGATATATGAGTGGCATGATAGCCAAGGCCAAGGAACACAAGCTTCACGACATCATCATAGATCCGGGTATCGGTTTCGGGAAAGCCCTTGCTGACAACTACAAGATCCTTAAGAGACTCGAGAGCTACCAGATTTTTGACTTGCCTATTCTAATCGGATTATCTCGAAAATCTTTTATCTATAAACAGTTAAAGATAGACGCTGACCGTGCCTTAAATGGTACTACTGCCATGCATATGTTAGCACTACTTAATGGGGCTAAGATCCTCAGAGTTCATGATGTTCGGGAGGCGGCAGAGGTGGCTAAATTGTTCGAAGCTTATCGGACTGCTTGAGTCACATGCACCCTATATGTCGCCGTCCTAGCTTAATGTCCATAACAGTCATATAAAGATTAGCCTTTAAATTTTACTTAAAGCCCCTGATCTTCACCATCTTAGAGGGAATTCCAACGTTCTTTATAAGTAAAAGAAGTTCATTAAGAAATAGTGGCAGAACAATCTCACAAAAACTGGTTATCAATCATGATCAAGACGCTCGTAGTTTTGATGATTGTTTTGCTTCTTGTTGTTGTCATTCTACATATTCCATCAGTACAAAAAAAGATCGCTCTGGTCGCAGCCAATCAGGTTGTCGATGCTTCTCAAGGAGACTTGACTTTTGAATCAGCGACTTTCGACTTACATAAGGGAGTAACCATCAAGGATTTAGCGCTCAGAGACAATCGTGCTGATACGCTCTTGACTGTTGGCAAGATAGGGATAACTCCTCGATCCACCCTGTTGTCTTTGATATCAGAAGTTTCGTTTAATGATGTGAATATTACTGGAGTTGCCATCAACGTACGTCGCAACCATGGTGAAGAGCTAAGCAACTGGCAGAGGTTTATAAGCGAATTTCAATCTTCGGAAAGGGAGGCAGAACCTGGCGAGTCCAAAGCGTTCCCGCTAACTCATTTTGAGTTGTATGATTTGGAGCTTAACTACCATGATGAAGTTGACTCGTTGTTTATGATTGGTCAATTCGCTGCTCTGGAGACCAAAATCGATCTAATCAAAGATGGACAAGTCAAAATAGACTTCATCAATCTAATAGAACCATCTTTCGATGTCAAAGGGGCGATGAAAGATAAAGGCAGTCAACCATCAGAGCGTGACGAATCTGTTTCTGGGAAAGAGTCCCTGATTGAATTAAGTCAGTTAAACATTCTGAACGGCACTATTGCCTATAAAGCTGATCAGACTATTAAGGCCAATAACGTCGATCTGGTCATGTCAGATGTAAAATTTATGGATACTAAGAACTGGCAGGCAGTTATCCGGGATATTTCTTTGGAGACCGATGGATATGATATCAAGCACGTCAGCAGTAGCCGAATAATAAGTAGTCCTGAGAATATTAAGGTTTCAGATTTCTTTGCCAGAGTAAACAATTCTTATATCAAGGCCGAACTGTCCGCTGAGAATATATATGACATCACTGGTATTAATGATCTTTCTATTGACTTAGATCTATCTGAGTCCAAAATAGTCCCTAAGGATTTTGTGCGATTGATTGACAATTTGTCTCCAGAATTGTTGGCAGAGCCATTGATGAATAAGCGTCATCAAGTCATAGGTCATGTTGATCTGCGCAATGGGCAGTTTAACCTCAATGACTTGAAATTATGGTTGAACGGGAGTCATTATCTGCATGCCAATGGTACGATGTCGGGGATTTCAGATTTGGACAATGGCTTAATCAATCTTGAAGTGATTTCTCTTCAGTCTGATTTGGAACGTCTGGATCGAGATATAAACTTGTTAGACATACCAGATGAGGTCAAACGCATGGGTAAGCTGCAATTCAGTGGAACCTTTGATGGCTTTGCCAATGACTTTATAGCGCAGGGTGCGCTTGATACAGAGTTGGGCAGGGCTGACATGGATATTCAGTTTGACTTATATCGATCGAATCCTGAAGAAATTGGATACGATGGGTTTTTGGAGTTAACGGAATTTGATTTAGCAGAAATGCTTCAGCAAGAGGACTTCGGTCCAGTGAGCCTAAGTGTAGATATAAATAACGGTCAAGGGTTGGCTTTCGCAAGTAGTAACGCTCAGATCGAAGCTGTCATAGATCAATTTATTTATCGTGACGTCATCTACGAGAGTGCAGTTTACAGGGGGACCCTATCGAGCAAGGTAATAGATGGTGACTTCCTCATAGAAGATCCAAACTTGGATCTTGCATTCTCCGGGTTGATAGATTTTTCTGGAGCAGAACCAATTTTGGATTTTGATATGCAGGCGGGGAAAATAGATTTCTGCAAGCTTAACTTGATTAGTTATCCATGTGAGTTATCGTTCGAAGCAGAGGTAGATTTCTTTGGTAAGTCCTTCAGTACCTTGCAAGGCACAGGGTTAATCAAGGATATTGTGATTCATCACGACACCTCTACCTTGGCCATTAATGAGATAGCGCTGAGCTCTCGACGTATGACGGATCAAGCGACGTCATTCAATCTTACTTCAGACATATTTGATGTAGCCGTAGAGGGCAAGTTTAACCTGACCAAGCTACATGAGAACCTTATCGGTCAGATCTTTGAGAATCACGAAGAACACCTAAGTTTACTCAACTTATCGATGCCATACGAAGGGTTTAGAGAGGAGGTTTATACTGTTGAGCTTGTTACTCGAGATGTAGAGCCGCTGATGGATTTTCTGAATCAGGATATAGAAATAGCTCCAGGGACCAAATTGACAGCGCAGTCTAATAAAAATAACGACAAGTCAATTGTTACGATCAATAGTGACACGCTCAGATACGGAGATTACTTGGCTCAAGATTTATATCTCAATGTAGACAGCCGTACCAACTATGGAGAGGTAGAGTTGCAGATTGATCAATTGATGCAAGGAGATCGTGAGATTGATAAAGTTTCTTGGGTGGGTCACCTAAGAGGTAAGGAACTCTACTCTAAAGCCTTGATCAATGTGGATGATAGAAATCACTTCGAGCTTGAGACCAAATCTAAGATCGTAGATGAAGGATACTTCACACAGTTCTTATATGACGACATTGTTGTTGATAGTACGCTGTGGACAATCTTACCCAATAAAGGGATAGGATACAATAAGAAGTCAATAGATATCGAAAACTTTATCCTCACCGATGGACGGCGAGCTGTAGGCATAAAAGATATATACAAGCGTGGCCTTGAAGTTAGTCTGCGAGAGTTTGATCTAGATGTAATTAATCCGATTATCGATTATGACAAACTCACATTCACTGGTACTGTTGATGCGCAGCTCAAACTCAACAACATCTTCGAACAGTTGGCTGTAGAAGGATATGTACAGGTACCAGACTTTAAGATCAACGATGCAGACTATGGTAATCTCAGTATAGAGTCTAAGCGTCGTGATGGTAATATTCTCGATGTAGCGCTTGCCATAACCAAGGATAACCAGAACCTTTATGTTACTGGCATTGCGGATATCGACAAGCAATCACTCAATACTCACTTGACTATGGAGGACTATCCATTGGCATTTTTAGAGTACATCATACAGGACGGTATCTCAGAAACGGAGGGGCTTGTTGATATAGAGTTGGATATCTCTGGGCCCTTCAATGACATCAAGATGGATGGATATGGCTTCGCCTATGATGGCGGCACCAAGATTGATTACATAGGCGCATACTACCAATTGTCGAGTGATTCTATACCGATAACAGAGCGCTTCATTGATCTCAATAATATAGTATTGACTGATGAAGCAGGAAACACAGCTGAATTAATAGGAGGCCTGCGACATAACGTATTAGCAGACTTCAGGTCGGATATAGAGGTCAAAAGTGACAATTTCATAGCTCTTAATACTACGGCAGATGACAACCCCCTATATTATGGTTTAGGAATGGGGCCAGTAGAAGTGAGCTTCAAGGGGCCGTTCGATCGCATTGATATGAATGTAGATGCTGTAGCCGGACCTAACTCCTTGTTGTATATTCCTATTAACTCTACCGATTACGGATACGACGAGTCATTCATCAACTTCAACTTTAATCAAGAAGTTGTTGATAGTAATACGGTCGATCAATTAGTAGAACGCTTGACCTCATCAGGGCTAGACTTTGAGATGAACCTAACCTTTGATCGAGATGCCGAGGTCCAGATCATATATGACGAGGAAACCAGTAATGTGCTCATCGGTCATGGAGAAGGTGATCTTCAGATCAAGGTGAAAAGAGATGGTGAGTTTTCTGTATATGGACAATATGATGTAGAGAGTGGAGAGTACCTCTATACCTCATATGGGTTTATAGCTAAGCCATTTATCATCGAGCAAGGGGGTACTGTGACATGGACGGGGGATCCTGTCAATGCAGTCCTCGATGTACAGGCATTTTATCCAAGTTTGCGAGCGCCTTTACAGCGGTTCTTGCAGGAGTATGAAGGGGTTTATCCAGATGTCACAGATAGCGAATTGAGACAACGTAGGAATATTGGATTGGACCTGATCCTCACAGGCAATTTATTTAATCCAGATATCAACTTCGATATTGGCTTCCCGGATCTCGTAGGTAATCTGCGCAATCTTGCAGATAGCAAGGTGCGCGCGCTCAAAGCCACGGAAAACGGGATCAATAACCAAGTGCTTGGGTTGATGGTCTTCAATAATTTTGTCCCAGACAACGACCCATTGGCTAATATCCAGGTCAGTAATGTCGCCCAAGTAACTGGTAATACCATAACAGAATTCCTGACCAGTCAGCTGTCTCTATTGGCGACGGAGTATCTCTCCGAGTTATTAGAAGGAGATGTAATAACTGGTATCGATTTGGATATCGCTTTAGCACAGAACAATACTATTGGAGATAATAATGTCTCAGATCCGGATGCCTCATTTGTTGAGTTCGTTCCGGATGAAGTACAACTGAATCTGCGTAATGAATTCAAAAATGACAATTTTGTCCTCAATATCGGAGGTAACTACGTCAGAGAAAATCCACTCAACACGGTCAATGATTATCTGACTGGTGACTTCTCCTTAGATTGGTTCATTACTAAAGACAAACGGTTAAAGTTGCAGATCTATGGGGTGTATGACCTTGATGAGGCCTCTCTCGGTAGACGTCAGATCTATGGCTTTGGTATTAACTATACCAGAGAGTTTGGCAAGATGACCTATTCGTCTATTGAGGAAGCATTTGATGATGTAAATAATGAGATCCTCAACGGCCAACAGAGTAGTGCCGGCACACGATAATTTTCACCGTACATACTAAGGGTTTAATAGAATATTAGGTTCTATAAGATGGGTATCAATGTTAATGGCTCCAATATGTGGCCCTGCCTATGGCAGCTCTACCACATATTGTGAGAAGATATATCACACCAGATTTATTTGGTGTGGTATATCGTTTTTTAAG
>CAZJTO010000008.1:22768-24210 GCA_964548935.1 uncultured Saprospiraceae bacterium | reverse complement strand
GGTTCCATCGTACCACAAGGTGCGAAAAATGAGGCCTTACAAGTATTGTGTGCAGTACTCTTGACTAAGGAAAAGGTCGTCATGAAAAACGTCCCAGACATCTTAGATGTCAGGCGCTTGATTAATCTTCTTGACGGTTTAGGAGTAGGAGTCACCAAAATTTCTCCTAACGAGTATCATTTTGAAGCGGCCTCAGTTGACCTAGATTATGTCGCGAGCCAAGAGTATCAAACGAACGCAAAGAAGATACGCGGTTCGGTTATGCTTATGGGCCCTATGATCGCTCGCTATGGCAAGACATTCATGCCTAAGCCAGGGGGAGATAAAATTGGCCGTCGCCGTCTCGATACACACATTAATGGATTTAAAAAGCTTGGTGCAGACTTCAAATATGACACTGAAAGAGAAAGCTTTTACTTAGGAGGCGATGATCTAAAGGGATCATATATCCTAATGGATGAAATCTCTGTCACTGGGACAGCCAATGTGCTTATGGCAGCGGTGCTTACGGAGGGCACAACAACGATCTACAATGCAGCGTGTGAGCCTTATCTGCAACAGCTCAGCAAATTGCTGATCAGCATGGGTGCGGACATCTCTGGAATCGGCTCTAACAAGCTCACTATTACTGGTGTATCAGAACTAAAGGGAGCAACACATACCATTCAACCTGACTTTATAGAGATCGGTAGTTTTATAGGACTGGCAGCGATGACTCAGTCAGAATTAACAATTACGGGTGCGGCCAAAGCGGATCTTGGAATTATACCATCCGTATTTGATAATGTAGGTGTACAGGTGAATATCATTGGTGATGATGTCCACATACCCGCTCAGGAGATGTACAGCATTAAGCCATTCATAGATGGCTCGATTATGACGATCTATGATTCACCATGGCCTGGATTCACTCCTGATTTGATCAGTATCCTCTTAGTAGTAGCGACGCAAGCAGAAGGGAGTGTATTGATTCATCAAAAGATGTTTGAGAGCAGACTGTTTTTTGTGGACAAGTTGATCGATATGGGGGCCAAGATTATACTATGTGATCCCCATAGAGCGACAGTAATCGGCTTGGGCAGGGCCCAGCAACTGCGAGCTATTGAAATGACTTCGCCTGACATAAGAGCTGGGGTATCCTTATTAATTGCGGCCATGTCTGCAGAAGGGTCTTCATTGATTCACAACATCCAACAAATAGATAGAGGGTATCAAAATATTGATACTAGGCTGAATGCTTTGGGCGCAGAGATTGAGCGCATCTAAGATTTACGATCCACAACGAATTCTACTAAATTTTCGAGCGCTTCTGTCGCTGGTCCTGCTGGATACTTTTTTAAGACATCAAGTGCTTGCTTCTTATAATTCAGCATTTGCTCTTTGGCATATTCTAAGCCCCCGTTGTTTCGGACGTATGTGACGATCTCATTGCGAACCTTCTT
>CAZJTO010000008.1:0-22668 GCA_964548935.1 uncultured Saprospiraceae bacterium | reverse complement strand
ATTCTAAGCCCCCGTTGTTTCGGACGTATGTGACGATCTCATTGCGAACCTTCTTGTCCTCGCTTTTCTTTTTGATTTTTCTGATGATGCTTCGCTTTTCAGAATATGAAGATTTGCCTAGAGCATGGATAAGAGGGAGGGTGAGCTTCTTCTCTTTGATATCTATACCAGTGGGCTTGCCAATATTCTGATAGCCATAGTCAAACAAATCATCTTTGATTTGAAAGGCCATACCAGCGAGCTCTCCAAATAGTCTAAAGTCCTCCACTGTCTTGCTATCACATTGTGCACTAGAAGCACCAACAGAACATGCGGCCGCCATCAGGGAGGCAGTCTTTTGTCTGATAATATCAAAGTAGATATCCTCTGTTATATCCAGCTTTCGAGTCTTTTCAAGTTGTAAGAGTTCACCCTCACTTAATTGTTTTACGGCGGTGCTTAAGATTTTTAGACTTGCGAATTGTTCTTTTTCTAATGCGAGCAAGAAGCCTTTAGATAGTAGATAATCTCCTACGAGGACTGCTATTTTGTTTTTCCATAAGGCATTGATCGAGAAGGCTCCACGGCGCAGATGCGAGTCATCCACGACATCATCATGAACTAATGAAGCGGTATGTACTAACTCGATAAGAGCTGCTGCTGTATAGGTTTCATCTCTAATCGGGCCAAATATCCGAGCACATAAAAAGACAAACATAGGTCGCACCTGCTTACCCTTGCGCCGAACGATATAGTAGGTGATCCGGTCAAGTAGAGGTACAGAGCTTTTCATAGAATCCTTAAAGATTCCTTCAAAGGTGTTGAGCTCTTTCTCAATAGGTTTTTTGATGTCTTTTAACTTAGACATATAGTCACAATAGTACTTACTATTTTTTTAAAAATCTCAGCCTCTACAATAGGCTTACAAAAAGAAAACACACAGAATAGCAAATTGTAAGTAACGACCGATAACTTTATGCAGTGGTCAGGTTTTTTGCCAAAAATGATATCATAGCGATCATTGCGCTGTTCGTCTATACGGCGGTGATAAAATTGTATGTGCTATTCTATCCGGTGTACTATACTGCTACTCCTGTTGATTCCTATTTAGGACATCTCTTATCCTCTGCGTTGGACGGAAGATCCATATTGATTTACCTTTTGACAGTGTTGTTGACCTTCTTTCAGGGTGTTCATATCAATGCGATTGCGAATGACAGTAAGATGTATTACACGCCATCGGGATATGCGGGACTTTTCTACGTTTTATTGTCATCTCTCTCTCCTGATCATATGGCGATTTCTCCTGCATTAATAGGCATGTCACTATTCCTATTGGCCATTGAGAGCGTGTTTAGGGTCTATAAGAGAGCGGATGTGACTACCCAAATATTTAATGCAGCATTGCTTATTTCATTAGCAACAGTGATATACCCTCCATGTATGATCATGTTCCTGGTGTTATCTGTTGAGCTCTTCTTGCTACGGAGTCTTAAGCTAAAGGAGCAACTTCAGTATCTATCTGGATTCTTAGTGATTATCTGGATTATGGCTGTTGCCCTCTATTATTTCGGTGTTTTGACTTTTGATGTTTTAGGGCAATTTAGCATTGGGGGCTCACTAGGTATGTTTGTGGTAAATACTTTTCATGATTCGATCATTTTGATATCCATCGGATTCCTATGTCTATTCGTCATGATCAACTACAATGGCTATTTTAAGAAAAAAGAAATTGAGGCCCGTAAGAAAATTGAGTTTCTCTTTTGGATCATGATGGGGTCCTTAGTAACATTGTTAATTTTCCAAGGGATACAGCCACACTTTGTTATTTTTTTAATGTTGCCAGTAAGTATACTACTGGCCATCACGTTTCACGCAGTCAAGCAAATCGGCCGAGTAGAACTGTTACATGTCACTATGCTGATTTTGGTACTATTCCTGCAATACAATCAGTTAATAATGGTTGATATTTAGGTTAATTTTTTCATAAGCCAAAACAGGATGCACCCAATTATGGTAATTTTGTGTCTTGAAGAGGTAAGACCTACCTGTGCCAGTGGAGTGATGTTGGAGAATAATCATAGCCTACACATCTTATAAGGAGTTTTTAAATTGATGATTCATGATTTTAAGAAAGATCTTTTTTGTTGGAATATTAATCAGCTTAGCAAGTCTACTAAGTGCACAAAATTTTGATCCGGTAAAGTGGGACTATAGCATAGAACAAATCTCACAAGATGAGTTTGATATCATATTTAAGGCAGAAATTGAAGATGGATGGACGGTGTACTCTATGTATATCGAAGAAGGGGGTCCTGTACCAACATCTATCTGGTACGAAACCGAGGGTGTAGTAGAAAACAAAGGGGATGCTATTGAGAAGGGACATCGCAAAGAAGGGATGGATCCGATCTTTGAGATGAACGTGATCAAATTCCTCGACGATGAAGACTACGAGGTAAGACAACGTGTTAAGGTACTTGATCCAAGCAAGAAGCTTGTTGGATACCTGACCTATATGACTTGTGATAATGAGAGATGTCTGCCTCCCACAGATGTTGATTTTGAAATAGATTTTGGAGACGGCAACGGCGCTGTTGATCAATCCAAGCAAGGAGCATCTGCACCAATCGCAGTGCCTGCCATAGAGAGCGTGACATCAGTTAAGGCTACTCTATCGGAGAGCGAACCTGTAGCCTGGGCTGTAGCACTAAAAAAAAAACTGAGTCTCAGTACGAGCTAAGTTATACTGCGACTATAGCGGATGGATGGAATATCTATTCCTCCTTTATTGATGAAGGCGGACCAGTACCTACTTCGGTGTCGTACGAATCTGAAGGTGTCGTCGAAAATGTAGGCGATGCTACCGAGACGGGTAAACGTAAGGAAGGGATGGACCCTATCTTTGAGATGAATGTCATCAAGTTCTTCTCGGATCAACCCTATACACTCACACAGACAGTTCAGGTACTAAACTCTGCCGAGAAGCTTAAAGGCTATCTCACCTACATGGTGTGCAACGATGTAAAATGCTTGCCACCTACAGATGTGGACTTTGAGGTAGACTTTCAGTCGGGGCAGATGATGTTAGCCGCGGATCTGCCAGAGGAGACTACAAGCCTTGCCATTATAGAGGGAGATATAATCGATCAAAGGAGGCCAGACCTTTATAGCACCTATAAGCAGCCGGTAGCTTCATGTGGAGAAACAGTAATAGAACAGGAGAGCTTGTTTTGGATGTTCATCTTTGGATTTCTAGGTGGCTTGTTAGCATTGCTGACGCCTTGCGTCTTTCCGATGATTCCTCTTACCGTAAGTTTCTTTACTAAAGAGACTAAAAAGAAGGGATGGGTTAACGCCTTGATCTACTCAATATCTATTGTAGTGATCTATGTCAGTATGGGTATATTGATCACAGTTGTGTTTGGACCGGAGGCACTTAATGGCTTATCAACTAGTTGGATTGCGAATACCATATTCTTTGTCATTTTTGTCTTTTTTGCCTTTTCATTTTTTGGATTTTATGAGATCACACTACCTAGTTCTTGGTCTAATAAGTCTGACAGGATGGCGGACAAAGGAGGATTGATAGGAATCTTCTTTATGGCATTCACCTTGGCGTTGGTGTCCTTCTCTTGTACAGGTCCTATCATCGGTACAGCACTGGTGCAAGCGGCTTCTAATCCGCTCGGACCATTCATAGTAATGCTAGGATTTTCATTAGCATTGGCTCTTCCATTTGGGTTATTTGCTGCGTTTCCAGCATGGTTAAATACGCTCCCAAGATCTGGAGGATGGATGAATAGCGTCAAGGCAGTACTCGGCTTCCTTGAACTTGCGCTGGCATTTAAGTTCTTGTCAGTAGCAGATATGACTAGTCATTGGGGTTTTCTTAGGTATGAAGTTTTTATGGCTGTGTGGATTGTTATTGCACTTGCGATGGCAGCTTATGGCTTTGGTTTTATCAAGTTCCCGCATCATGCTCCAGTCAAAAAACTCAGTACACGCAGATGGGTATTTTCTTTAGGATCTTTAGCATTGGCGGCTTATTTGGCCTCAGGCTTCATCTATAAACCACAGATCAATAGTTACAATGCCTTGCCATTATTGAGTGGGATAGCTCCACCAGCAAATTATAATTTTTTCTTGCCGGAATCTGATGTAGATCTTTCTATCAAGGAACAATACCCTTCATTTGGAAAATGTGCTAACAACATAGATTGCTTTAAAGATTACTACGAAGGCCTAGCATATGCTAAAGCCAATGATAAGCCTATCTTCATAGATCATACAGGCCATGGTTGTGTCAATTGTAGAAAGACGGAAGAGCACATTTGGGTAGACGAAGAAGTGAAGAGTATGCTTGAGAACGACTTCGTCTTAATCTCACTGTATGTAGATGATGACACCAAACTTGAGCGACCATTGATCTCAAAACTTAGAAATAAAAAGATGAGGAATGTGGGTAATAAGTGGGCAGACTTTCAGATTGTCAACTTCGAGCAAAACTCCCAACCCTTATATGTGATGGCAGGCCCTGAAGAAAAAGTCTTGGCTAATCCACGAGGATATAAAGAAGGTGTCGAAGACTATAAGAACTATCTCAAGTGTGGCTTAGAGATGTTTCATTCACTCGGCCAGCGTTAATGCCCGTGCCTCTGTAACTCGTAGTCATAGACTTGACGGCCGAGTTCCGCTAAGAAAGGCATACCTATAGAGTCATACTCATAGATGCCATCATTGTAGATCTGATTGCTATTTACATGGATAGTTGCCGTGAGGAAGAAGCTAATATCTCGTTGAGTATCCCGTATGTATGCGCAGTCAGTTAGATAGCCATATGCCCAACCCACTTTGTTAGCGATTTCGATATGATCGGGGATAGGCTCTTCCGAGTCGCCATACATGAAGAACTTGACATAGCTATCGTAATACTCTGACTGCCCATGAAGATGTGGATATTGATCAGGGGTTTTCTTCATCGTGTTGAGCAGGAAGGAGCGTTGATCGTCAGTAATCATGTATTGTTGAGTGCTGTCATAGAGTTCCGGATAGACAACTCTGATCAGAGATTGCTGCATCTCTGGGATCGAGATGAAATTTTTATATGAGAAGTCGAATGGCTCGTCTATTACACGATCTAGATCATCGTCATAGCGCCCTCTCCCCTTTAAGACAGCATCAACAATCGGATAGTCCTGATACAAAGCATAGAGCTCATCTTGTTGATACAGAGTGTCTCCAGCTTCATCTAATAGTTGGTACGGATTGGTATAGCGATTGGCCTCTGCGTCAAATCCTGATATACCTACCCGATGTATGATCTTACTCTTGTTAAAAATACCCTTCTCTTGTAATCGCTCATTGATATAGTCTTGTCCCATAAGTTCATATAGCCGGTTGTAAGCATTGTTATCACTAACAGAAAATATTTTTTCGATATAGTGAACCACGTTGGGATAGCCCGATGATGAGGTGCTGTCCATCGATTCTGGAGTTTGAGGAGGGGCGATAGAGTCATACTGGATCCGAGTATAAAGATCTATTCCAGGGTGATCTTGTGCCAACTCGTTGATAAATTCTATAGCTAAGAATGACGTGGGCATCTTGACCGTGCTAGCTGGATAGAAGTAACGATTTTCATTGATATGAAGCGGGTGAGAAGTGAGTTTGACAACTCCATCCTCTTGATCAATCTGCGTATAGAGTATCTGAATCTCATAGTGATCTAAGCTATCAATCACTCGATTGAAGACTTGGGAATTTGATGTTAAGATTTGACCCCAAGGTTGATCAAACTCGCTTTGTGGAGTACAACAGGACAGAGTGAATCCAATGAACAACAGAGTATACCGAACCATATCACCAAAATATTAAATAGAAGAGATAATTGAATGACTGTGCTGGAGAATCGACTGAGTCGGACAAAACCCATACAGAATTAGATGATATCAAATGCACTGATGAGTGCGGCAATGATCACGACGATTAGTAGTCTGTAGGCCCAACGATCAGCTCCAGGGTGCCTTGAGGAGATATCTGCAGTCAGGTATCCACCGATGGACTGTCCTATTGCTACAGTAAGACCTAACTTCCACTCGATTAGACCATTGCGATGAAAGATGAAGACGACTAGTATCGTGTATAGAGCAATTATGGTAGTCTTAAGCGCATTAGCGTCGATGATGTTGATTTTCATAAAGAGCACTGTTACCACTAGGAAGAATACACCCATACCCATCTGAATAAACCCACCGTAGAATCCAAGACCTAAGAAACAAGGAATGGCAATCCATAGATTTGGTACTTTATTGATATCCGTCTTGATAAGCCACCGCTTAGGATTAACCAATACCACCAACAAGGTCACAAGTAGTAGATATCTGAATACTAGGATGAACTGTTCATTAGTTACTGACAATGCAACATAGACTCCAAGTAGCGCACCTATTGAAGCAATTACAATATATAGCCCTGTATAGGGAATCTTATTGATCCGACCATTCTTAAAGAATCCATAGCCCGAGGAACCGCTCTGAAATAGGATTCCTACCCGATTAGTACCATTGGCTATATTGCCAGGCAAACCGAACAATTCTGTGAATATACTGAGCGTAATAGCCGATCCATTGCCGGCAAGAGTATTTACTATACCTGCCAAAAAACCACCAACGATGGCAATGATGTAGGTTAGTATATCCATTTAGCCATTGTTCTCTTGGCAGAGCTCGATCAACACCCCATTAGCGGACTTGGGATGAACGAAGCAGATGAGTTTGTTATCGGCACCTTGCTGAGGCTCTTCAGAAAGCAGTCTAAAGCCTTCTTCTTTTAGGCGTTGCATTTCTTGTCTGATGTCTGCCACATCAAATGCTATGTGATGCAAGCCTTCACCTTTTTTATCTAAATATTTAGCAATTGGTGAGTTGGGAGAGGTAGGTGCTACGAGCTCTATCTTGTTAGGTCCAGTTCGAAAAAATGAGGTGATCACACCTTGTGATCGTACTTCTTCGGATTTGTAGGGAGGTGTGCCGAGAAGTTTGTTATATAACTCATTAGCCTGATCGATATCAGATACGGCTATTCCGATATGTTCTATTTTTCTCATGATGCAAGTATCTATAAAGAAAATGGGCTCAACAAATACTTGTTGAACCCATGTTATTATTTTAATCCAATAAGACTATTTCTTAAGTAGATCTCTGATCTCCCCAAGAAGCGACTGATCGGCTGTTGGTGCTGGAGCAGGAGCCGCTCCCATGAACTTGATCTTAGTTTTAGCAAGCACGAATAATACCGCACCAACAATGAGTAAATTGATGATAGAATTAATCCAAGCACCGTATCTAATTGCATTTTCTGGCTTAATTTCTGTTCCATCAGCGCCTACTTCAGCAGCAGATAGTACATGCCTGAGGTCGGCAAAATCATAACCTCCTGCAAAGTTACCTACGATAGGCATAACAATGTCATTAACAAAGCCATTAACAACAAGTCCTACTGCCCCAGCTAGGATAACAGCGATGGCAAAATCAATGACGTTGCCAGTAAAAATGAATTCCTTAAATTCTTTCCACATAAGTAAAGTGTTTCGTTTGTTATTTTAAAAAAATATGGAGCCGAGCTTTCACTCAACTCCATAAAAATAACATATATAATTTTTAAAATGTAATCTTAAGCTACACCGGCCTCTTCTCGAATCTTATTTAACGCTGATCCTGAGCGCACCCATTCGATCTGAGCATGGTTATACGTATGAGCAACTTCGAAGTAATCGTCACTTCCATCAGCATGTTGTAGATGCACAGTCAGTGGCTTGCCTGGAGCCATATCTGCGAATCCATAGAGTGAGATTGTATCATCTTGACGAACTTTTTCATAGTCATCAGGATTGACAAAAGTCAAGGCAAGCATGCCCTGCTTCTTTAAGTTGGTTTCATGGATACGAGCAAACGACTTAACAATAACCGCATTGACACCCAAGAATCTTGGCTCCATAGCAGCATGTTCACGTGAGGATCCCTCTCCGAGATTCTCCTCACCGAATACTACAGTACTGATGCCTGCTTTTTGATAGGCTCTCGCAGAATCTGGAACGGCCATATACTCACCAGTAGTGAGGTTGAGTACTTTATTCGCTTCGTCGTTAAAGTAGTTGATCGCTCCTGTATAGCAGTTGTTCGAGATGTTCTCAAGGTGACCTCTAAATTTTAACCAAGGTCCTGCCATCGAAATATGATCGGTCGTACACTTACCCTTTGTTTTTATCAATGTCTTCATACCATGCAGATGCCCTGGCTCTATCGTCTTAAATGGCGTTAACAATTGTAATCTGTCAGACGTAGGCGAGACCTTTACCTCTATGCCTCCACCATCTTCTGCTGGTGCATTATAACCTGCATCTTTCACATCAAATCCATTAGGTGGCAACTCGAAGCCGGTTGGCTCATCCAGTCTTACTTCTTCTCCTGCCTCATTAGTCAATGTGTCAGTAGCGGGATTAAAGTCTAATCGACCAGATATAGCGATTGCTGCCACTAGTTCTGGCGAAGCAACAAAAGCGTGTGTATTTGGATTGCCATCTGCTCTCTTAGAAAAGTTTCTATTGAATGAGTGCACGATGCTATTCTTTGGAGCATTCATCGGATCATTGTACCTAGCCCACTGACCGATACACGGACCACAAGCATTGGTAAAGATCTTTGCATTAAGTTGTTCAAAAATACTGAGTAAGCCATCTCGCTCAGCCGTAAATCTTACTTGCTCACTGCCTGGATTGATACCAAATTCTGCCTTTGTCTTAAGTCCCTTGTCTACTGCTTGCTTAGCAACAGAGGCGGCTCTTGAAAGATCCTCATAAGATGAGTTAGTACATGAACCAATCAATCCCCACTCTACATCCAGTGGCCAATCATTTTTCTCAGCCTTTGTTGTCATGTCACGTCCAGCATTGGTAGATAAATCTGGAGTGAACGGACCATTAAGCTTTGGCTGTAATGTTGATAGATCAATTTCTATGACTTGATCGAAGTATTTTTCTGGATTCTGATAACATTCAGGATCCGCTGTTAGGTGCTCTTTGATTCCATTTGCTAATTCTGCCACTTCGGTTCTACCTGTCGCTCTGAGGTATCTATCCATAGAATCATCATAGCCAAATGTTGACGTAGTGGCTCCAATCTCCGCACCCATATTACAGATCGTTCCTTTTCCTGTACAGCTTAGGTTAAGTGCTCCATCACCAAAATATTCTACTATGGCTCCAGTTCCTCCTTTTACAGTGAGGATGTCGGCAACTTTGAGTATTACATCTTTTGGCGCAGACCATCCAGAGAGCTTCCCAGTAAGCTTAACACCGATGAGCTTAGGATTCTTGAGCTCCCATGCCATACCGGCCATAACATCAACAGCATCAGCACCGCCGACACCGATAGCTACCATACCAAGCCCTCCAGCATTTACAGTATGACTATCTGTTCCTATCATCATTCCACCAGGGAAAGCGTAGTTTTCTAATACAACTTGGTGTATAATCCCGGCTCCTGGCTTCCAGAACCCTATTCCATATTTATCAGAAACAGACTCAAGGAAGTTGAACACTTCGTTACTTGTATTAATTGCATGCTGAAGATCGGTGTCTGCACCCATCTTTGCCTGTATAAGGTGATCGCAGTGCACTGTTGATGGTGCTGCTACTTTATCCTTGCCAGCCATCATAAACTGCAATAACGCCATCTGAGCAGTAGCATCCTGCATGGCAACTCTATCAGGGGCATAGAAGACATAATCTTTACCTCTGCCATATGACTGTAACGGCGAATCTTCGTGAAGATGAGAGTATAAGATTTTTTCAGCGAGCGTAAGCGGCCTGTCTAATTTGGCCTTAATATTCTTAATCTTTGTAGGTAAGGCTTCATAGTGGGCCTTGATCATGTCTAAATCAAATAACATTGTATTGTATTTAAAGCGTTCTGAAAGTTGCTGCTAATATATTTCCTTTGATAAACTCAAAAGTTGTTTTTGTTCAATCAAATAACAATATATATAGTACAACAATTTCATAGTAATGTTTGACAGCACGGTCAACTTCGAGCAGTTAAATTACAGCTTATTCTTTTTTTTAATAAAATCGAGAGGCATCATTGATGCAAGATTTACTAGAATTATCATCAGTTGACCAGTGAGCAATCAACTAAATCAGGTTCACTCTTCTATCGCAAACCGATCGGCATCTTGACTAAAAGGCAGCTTTTCTCTGACGGTTGCCAGATGTGATTTGGACAGGGTCATGGTATGATTAATCTCTGATTGTTCATGATGAAAAAGTGTCTTGTTCCATCCTGGGTCGATGATGCAGCTATCACCATTATACTGCATGTCGTTGCCATCTCTGCCCACTCTATTTACACCGATAACATAGGATTGATTTTCTATAGCACGTGCACGTAAGAGCGCATTCCAATCATAGGCCCTTTTATTGGGCCAACTGGCGATATATAGGAGTAAATCATACTGGAGGTCGATGTTTCTAGACCATACCGGAAATCTCAAGTCATAACAGACCATGGGACAGATATTCCATCCTTTATAAGAGACGATTAACTTATCAGAACCAGCGCTATAATAGCGATCCTCTCCTGCCATGGCGAATAAGTGCCTCTTATCATATTTCTTAAAGCTTCCATCTGGATTCATCCATATGAGACGATTGTAATACTGTTCCTCTTCTTTTATGATAACGCTGCCGACAATCGCAGCCTGTTTTTCAGAGGCTTTCTCTTTGAGCCAAGCTATAGCTGATCCTCCCATACCTTCGGATAACTCTTCGGCATTCATGCTGAATCCCGTAGTAAACATTTCGGGTAGAATAATGAGGTCGGTGTCCTCTTTTATCGACTGTATCTTCTGTCCAAAGGCAGATAGGTTTTTATCAATATCGTGCCAGACGAGGTCAGATTGAACGAGGGTAACGGTCAGGTCTCGAGTCATATCGTAGTTATTAATTCAGCAGCTTGCAATAGAAGTTCATCAGTCTTAGCGAAACAGAATCTGATAATATGTTCATCGGTATCATCCGTATAAAAGGAAGATATCGGGATGGTTGCGACTCCTTTTTGTCGGGTCATCCATCTAGCGAATTGTTGATCACCCATATCAGAGATATCCTGGTAGGACGCTAGCATGAAGTAGGTGCCATCACATGGTAATAGCTCAAATCGACTATGAGCAATTGCCCGTTTAAATAGGTCTCTCTTGGCTTGAAAAAAAGTTGCCAACCCCAAATAGTTTTTTGAATCATCAAGATAGTCTGCTAAAGCATACTGCAATGGTGTGTTGATGCTAAAGGTGTTGAACTGATGCACCTTGCGGAGCTCTCTGGTTAAGGCTGTAGGTGCAATGGCATATCCTATGCGCCACCCTGTAGCATGAAAGGTCTTGCCAAATGACATGGTCACAATACTGCGCCGATAGAGCTCATCATGACGTAATACACTCTCGTGAATCTGATCGTCATAGATCAAGTGTTGATATACTTCGTCGGAGAGTATCAAGATATCAGTATCTCTAGTTATCGCAGCTAATCGTTGTAGGTCCGAAGGGGTCAACAGCCTACCCGTAGGATTGTGAGGGCTATTGATAATGATCATCTTAGTCTGTGATGATATCTTTTCTGACACCTGATCCCAATCGATAGCGTAATCCGGAGCAGTTAAGCTAATCGGGACATTGATCCCGCCATTGACTGCAATAGCAGGTGCATAACTATCATAGGCGGGCTCGAATGTGATCACTTCATCTCCGGCTGAGACAAATGCACTAATAGCACTATATAGTCCTTCGGTCGCGCCACTAGTGATGGTGATGTGGTCCTCGACACTAAGGTCTCGATTGTAAAGCAAGCCTACTTTATTGCTTATGGCTTGTCTTAGTTCAAGGACACCTGCCATAGGTGCATATTGATTGTAATCTTGTTGGATGTAGTGATTTACTAGATCCTTGAGCTGTTGATCAACTTGAAAATTTGGAAAGCCTTGTGATAGATTGATGGCATTATGTTCTCTCGCCATCCTACTCATTGTGGTGAATATAGTTGTGCCGACGTTGGGGAGTTTAGAGGAGTAATTCATCTGCAATCTTATGTTAATCTACCCATTAGGCCTTTGTTGATTCCGATGAGTTGCTTAGAGCTGATTAATCCTACTAACTCTTTTTTGTAGAGCACCGGAAGACAAGATATCTCGCCATTAGTCAGTAATTGGAGGGCATCCTTAATAGAGTTTTCAGGGCCGATGGTAATCGGTCTGGGCTCCATGATATCCTTGACGAGCAGATCACGACTCTTTTTCTTAGCACTCTTATTAATCAATAGTGCCGATGTGATTTCTCTAAGGGAGATCAGCCCTACGAAGTTTCCTTTTTTGGTTTCTACGGCCATATGATCTAGTTTTTTCCAGGTCATCAATTGAGCGACTAATTCTGCCATGTCATTTTTCTGTGCTGTGAATAAGTCTGTATCCATATACTCAGCAACCGTTTGTTTTTCAGGTTTATAACTTTTGTAATCGCTGTATTGAGGTTCCTCCCAGGTATGTACGGGTTCATTTTTTTGCTGTTGTGCGTACATTGATTCTGTCAGAATGGTTAGAGCTTCGTGATTGTTGTTGGCCTCCTTGGCCAGTTGGGTATATGAGCGCAGCTGCCACCGTGCTCCAGTCATATGCTTCTCAGCACGAGCCTCGATGATGTCGAGATATTGAGAGATTTCTGACTTTTTAATATTCATAGACTTTAGTCCTTCTCTACTGAGGGGCAGGAGTTCTTTGAGTATTAATTCCTTGGCATTTATTTTAAGGTCGTTTCTCCAGGTAAACTTAGAGTCGATCCCAAATCTTGCTGCCTTACCGAAGTTGTCTCTGACATCTTCGTAAGACAGCTCTTTAGTAATGTCCTGATACTCATCTTGCAGACCTATCATAGCTCCCAACCAAAATGCCGTATTGGCCATCTGATCTACTATAGTTGGTCCTGCTGGAAACACTCGATTTTCGATACGGAGATGTGGCTTGCCTGTATCACTGATGCCATAGCAAGGGCGGTTCCACCTATAGATGGTGCTATTGTGGAGTTGTAACGCTTTTAGCTTAGGGGTGTGCCCTTTTTTAATCCTTTGCTCGGAGTTTTCATCGATATCCTCGTGCATCAATATTTTGAATCGTGCGATATCTTCTTTGAATATTTCTATTACGGATTCATTGACCCAGCCACTCCCTAAGGTGACTCTCGGGCTCATCTGTCGCATATGATCTCTGGTGCGTCGGGTATCGATCGCTTGCTGAAATAGAGCAATGCGTGTCTCGTGCCATAATCTCTTGCTAAACACCAATGGAGAGTTAGACGAAATGGCGATGCTCGGCGCAGTCAAAGCCAAGGCCATATTGTAATAGGGCACAAAGTTTTGAGCGGATACCTGTAGGTGTACCTGAAAGCTCGTATTGCAAGCTTCGAGCAACGGAGTATCATGTCGTACTAAGAGTTCATCGATACCGACCAGCCTTAGCTCAAATGACTTTGCGCTTAACTCGTCTTTGATAGAGTTCATCAGTCGAGAGTACCGTTCCTTTGGAGTAAGATTCTTTATAGCAAGATTATGTTTGCGCAGAGTTGGCAATATGCCTGTTAAGATATAGCCAGCGTTGTCTTTTGCGAGGATTTTATCAAGGGTGAGTAAGTTCTGTTCTAGCTCAGTTCTCATGAGAGAGAATGCTCCTTTCTCAAAACGTTGTGGGCTTAGATTGATCTCTACATTAAATTGTGCCAACTCGTTAACCAGCCACTCATACTGAGGATGGTTGTCAACAACTTGTGGTCCAAGATTAAGGGGAGAGAAACTGTCTTTGTCAATGATGACGACTTCTTGTTCGGCACCTATGCGGATAATATCATCCTCAAACCAATTATGATCGAGCATATACTGTAGGCTCGACATATCCGATAGGAGTGCTTTGACAAATCGATTCTTCTTAGATTGGTTCGTCTTTTTCGGCTTCGACTTACTCATTTATACAATATATGAATAAGTAGAATACATCAACTATACTGGTATTGTCTTACTGCAACTATTAGCTGTGGGCCTCTTCCTTCTTCTGCCAAAACTTCCATCCTCGACTTTCCACTTTGATAGACTTGTTCCATGGCAGGCTATATTGATAGACGAGATCTAAATCTTTGCTATCATCAGTGACATCCAGGCCATATACTATTTCTTTTGGGTTTTCATAGACTAGAGTGCCAAACATACGATCCCAAAAAGAGAAGATGTTGCCAAAATTAGTGTCCGTCCATGGACGTTCAAAATGGTGGTGAAATTTATGCATGTCAGGGGTGACAATGATATAGCTCAACGCACGATCGACAAACTTGGGCAAGCTAATATTAGCATGTGTGAAATAGGCAAAAAAGACAGTCAGAATCCTATAGAATAGGTAATACGCCAATGGTATTCCTCCAATAACAATGGCCATGAGCGAAAACACTTCTCTCAACAGATAGTCTCCAGGATGATGTCTTGTTGCTGTCGTTGCATCAACATGAGTATCACTGTGGTGTACCATATGGAGTCTCCACATCCATGGCACATTGTGCAGCAAGTAATGCACAAAATACTGAGCCATAAGGTCTAAGATCATAACCCCAATAAGGAGCTCAATCACTAGAGGCAAGTCAACCCAATATAATAACCCAATTTGGTTAGCCGACAACCATAACATGATACCTATCGTTGCGATTCCGAAGAGCACATTGATGGCAAGATCTACGGCCAAAAACACAAGATTTGTCCCTACATGCTTCAACTTGGCGTAGTCAAACTTGAAGAGTGGCTTTACGGCTTCGCCCATCCAATTAAGCGACAAGCAAATGACGATCCATAGTAGTTTCTGCCAAGAGGGCATGGTCTCAAAAAACTCTAAAAACGACTCCATACGACAAGTTATAGGTTTGAATTTCTGGTATGTGCTACACCGATATAAGCATGGCTGCATTCAGCACGATGTGTTGCGCTGAAATATAAATCTAATTCAAATCAGTATTCATAGTCAACCTAAATATTTGCGTCTTAGGACATAATTGCACAGATGATGTGGGTTTATACCTAAAAAAAGCCCGTACAAATCGGTTGCACGGGCTTTTTTATGTTTTAAAGTATTTCTTAGGATTACATCCCGAGTTTAGCTCTCACCAATCCGCTTATGTCTGTAGAATCTTCAGCGTATAATATGATACCTACGCTACGGTCGAAGATATAAGTGTAGCCATTCTCCTTAGCTACCTCATCTATTGCAGCTTGAATTTTGTCTCTGATTGGCTTGAGTAGAGTTTCGCTTTTCTCATACAATTTTTGCTGAATTTCTTGTTGAAATTTAGCAATCTCTAACTCCTCTTGCTTAAGGGCTTGAGCTTCCACTTCTAATTGCTTAGGCGAAATCTCGCCTTGGGCTTGCTTACGCTCTAGGGCTTGATATTTAGTTTGTAGAGAGGTGACCTTATCTTGTCCCTGCTTTTCGTATTGCTTTTGAATTGTCTCAAGTTCTGCATTGGCCTCCTTGACCTGAGGAATTTCTCCTATCAATGCCTGTGAGTTGATATACCCAAACTTCTGAGCACTTAGCGATAGTGCTATTAGGGTTATTATCAGTGTGATTGTATATTTCATCATGTCTCTAATCTTTAAATATTAATGTTGGTTTTATGCACGTTTAAAGGTGCGCAAATATAGATTTTTATCTTATTCCTAGTCTTCTCTTGATAATGTCAGTTTTGTCAAACTTCTCACCGACAAATAATACTCCAGCGGAGCCTGACTTATCAAATATTACATCTAATCCCATGTCGAGAGCATAGGTCTCGATTGCTCCAAATACTTTGTCCTGTATAGGATTTATAATCTCTCTTCTCTTCAAGAACAATTCTCCTTCGGGACCAAACTTTCTCTTCTGTAGATCTCGGACCTCTTTTTCTTTTTGCTTGATCTCTTCCTCTCGTTGAGCTCTAACTTGATCGCTTAAGAGGACTTGTTCTGCCTGGTACTTATTATACATACTCTTGACCTTGTCAAACTCTCTTGCTATGTCTTGATTCCAATCGGCAGCGATCTTATCGATTTCCTGCTGTCCCTGAATGTATTCTGGCAACTCTGTCAATACTGCGTTGATATCGACTATTGCAATCTTTTGCGCTTGCATGGTCAATCCTGCTAATAAGGTAATCGCTACAGCTAAAAATGTTCTTTTCAAAAAGTTCATATGCATGTTTATAATACTCCGTATAAATGTATGTGGTTCTCAACGCTATCGACGTAACCATTAATCCTATTGTTATCCATTTAACGATAGTTTAACGGCATGAGCTATCTCAACACTTAATTACTGCTACCTATGACATAATTGTCAAAGCCTTCATTTTTGAGGCGCTTAGCCATCTGATCAGCACTATTGCGATCATCAAAGCGTGCAGCAACAACTGTATAATATTGTGATAGGTCAAAGACCACTTTTTCTGCCGAATTGAATCCACCGTTCTTCAATTTCCTAACCATGTCATTAGCATTATCCTCTAATAGAAAATTGCCAGCAACAATCATAAATTTCTTTTGTGAACCACTGTTACTACTGCTACTAGAGTAGTTAGTCGGTGCGGCTTCTACTGCTGGTTCTTCATCTGAATCCGTATAGTCGGTATCCTCAAAGTCGTCAGAGGCATAGTCTATTGTTCCATCCGCCTCAAAAAGGTCTTCCTCTGAATGATCATCAACAATCTGTTCCAATTGATCTCCAGCCTCTTCAAGACTCGACGCTGCTTGTTCCTTTTTCCCACAGCTATCTAAAGTCAAAACACAAGCAAAGAATACTAAAGCTAAAATCAAACTGTGTATCCCGAGGTGTGATGTCTTTATCATAGCAAGCGTTGTAAATCACTTCTTAAGTGGCCTAAAATTAATAAGCCCTTTCGTTTTTATTTTCAATAAAGTTAATAAATGATCTATTGACAACTCTATTTCCACCGGGTGTAGGGTAATTACCCGAAAAATACCAATCTCCTTTGTTATTTGGACACGCTCCATGTAGATCTTCGATAGTCTGAAATATGATCTTGACGTTGCAAGTGATATCATCAGGAGTAAGTATCACGCTGATACGATCAGATACCTGATCGTATGTATATAGGTCATATAGGTCTTGGACCATGTTGCGGCTCATGAGATCGCCCTTAGCCTCGAGTTCTTTAGTTTTTTCATAAGTCTGTTGGAGGATGTCTTCCTTGCCATCTTCTTTAATCAAACTAATGAGTGCTTGGAATGCTGCGAACTCGCCCATCTTAGACATATCTATGCCATAGCAATCGGGGTACCTGATTTGTGGTGCGGAGGAGATGACGATAATCCGTTTTGGCTTGAGCCGTGACAATATTTCAAGAATACTATCTCGCAAGGTGGCTCCTCGGACTATAGAGTCGTCCAACACGACTATAGTGTCCTCATTGTTCTTCACAACACCGTAGGTCACATCATAAACATGTGAAATCATCTCTCCACGAGACGAGTCATCGGCGATGAATGTACGTAGCTTTTCGTCTTTGATAGCGAGCTTTTCGATGCGAGCATTTTGATTAAGGATTTCCTCTATCTCGTCGGTAGAAAGTTTGGCTTGCCCCTCTTTGATCAATTTGGCCTTTTGCTTATTGAGATGTTCATGGATCGCATCTACGAAGCCATAAAAGGCAACTTCGGCTGTATTAGGTATGAACGAAAAGACTGTATTAGTGAAATCGCCGTCTATTTCTTTGAGGACTCTGGGGAACAAGAGTTTACCAAGTTTCTTGCGCTCCATGTAGATGTCTCGATCAGTACCTCGAGAGAAATATATCCGCTCAAATGAGCAAGCTGTTCTGGGCAACTGATCCTTGCAAGGTGATACTTTTACCTGACCATTTTTCTTAATGATCAGAGCGTGGCCTCGTTCGAGCTCTTTTACCTCTCCGTGCAAGACATTGAATGCGGTTTGTATGGCAGGACGTTCAGATGCCATTACGACGACCTCATCATCTTGATAATAAAACGCAGGCCTTATGGCAGAAGGGTCACGCAGTACAAATGCATCCCCATGCCCAATCATACCAGCCATAACATATCCTCCATCAAACTTCCTGCTGGCACGCTGTAAGATGCGCTGTATATCCATGTGCTCGGCAATCAGCGTGTTTATAGCTGGCACCTCATAACCTTCTGCCTTAAACCAGTTGTACAAGCGTTCTACCTCATCATCTAGAAAATGGCCTATTTTTTCAAGTACCGTTACCGTATCAGACCGTTCCTTTGGATATTGACCCAAGTCTACTAACTCTTCAAAGAGTTCTGCAACATTGGTAAGATTGAAATTGCCTGCAATTACTAGATTTCTACTGATCCAGTTGTTCTGTCTAAGGAATGGGTGCACCGTCTCTATGGTATTTTTGCCGTGCGTACCATATCGTAGATGACCTAATAAAAGTTCGCCAGTATAGGGCTTATGATTCTTTAACCAAGCGGGATTATTAAGTTGTTCTCGGGTGCAATCTTCAAAGTGTGCAAAGGCACCTTTGAACAGATCCTTTAGATAGCGTGTGCTATTGCTGCGACGTCTGCTGATATATCGTTTACCTGGAGAGGTATCCAACTTTATGGTTGCTAAGCCTGCTCCATCCTGCCCTCTGTTACGTTGTTTCTGTAGGAGGATCTGCAGTTTGTATAATCCGTATAGTGAGGTGCCGTACTTTTGTTGGTAATAGTCTAGCGGTTTGAGCAACCTTACTAATGCCAACCCACACTCGTGCTTTATGAACTCACTCATGAGGTCGCAAAAGTACTTATATGTTTTAGCTTTTGATGACAATTTATTTTACCTTAATTGATAAGTACAATAGACGACATGGGATTATTCCAATTCGGTAAAAAAATAAAGCATAGGCGGTTTGATTATATGCCTCGATACTATGACCCTGACAAGGAGGAGCTGCAACGTAGATTGAGTCGATACAATCAAAACGCTACAGATGTAGATCTTTCAAAAGAACGAATCAGAGGAGGGCTGAGACGCAAATATCGAGTGTCCAATGACTATAGTAAAAACATTAGGAATCGGTCTAACAAGATTTTATTATTCACAATTGCGACTCTTCTGTTGGTTACTTTTTATTTCATAAATGAGTACTTACCACTTATAATTGCCAGTTTTGAATAACGATAAGTAAATAGGCAAGCCCCGCATTGACGGGAGTAGTTTGCAAAAGTTATTCATGAGCGGTATTATTAATCTTCTTCCCGATTCTTTAGCTAATCAGATTGCTGCTGGTGAGGTCATACAGCGCCCGGCATCCGTAGTCAAGGAGTTGTTAGAAAATGCGCTTGATGCAGGCGCAGATAAGATCAAACTAATACTCAAGGACTCAGGCAAAACACTTATCCAAGTAGTTGATAATGGTATAGGAATGAATGAAGTCGATGCCCGTATGTGCTTCGAACGTCATGCTACATCTAAGATCAATAAATCGGATGATCTTTTCAATATCAATTCCTTTGGATTTAGAGGGGAAGCGATGGCATCGATTGCCGCCGTATCAACCGTACACCTCAAGAGTAAACATAAAGATCATGATCTCGGCACCGAGATCGTCATAGAAGGAAGCAAGGTCAAAAATCAGACTCCTTGTAATACAGCACAGGGAACATCGATAGCGGTGAGAAACTTATTTTTCAATGTGCCGGCTCGTAGAAAGTTTCTCAAGAGCGACCCAGTCGAGTTGAAGCATATCATAGAAGAATTTATCCGAGTAGCTTTGCCGCATCCGCAGGTGCATTTTAGTGTGCACCATAATGAAAATGAGCTGTATCATTTTCCTAAGTCTAATTTGCGTCAGCGGATTGTTAATTATTTCAGTAAGGGAGTGAATGAGAAAATCGTCCCTGTCACGGAAGAAACAGATTTTGTAACTATTGGAGGATTCGTCGGCAAGCCGGACCTGATCAAAAAGACCAGAGGAGATCAATATCTATTTGTTAATGACCGATTTATTAAGAGTAACTATCTCAATCATGCGATTAAGATGGCTTTTGACAGCCTGATTCCCAAAGATCATCATCCATTCTATGTGCTGTTGTTAACGATCGATCCGGCCTTCATCGATGTCAATATCCATCCAACTAAGCAAGAGGTAAAATTTGAAAATGAAAGACTGATCTACAATTATATCAGAGTAGCGGTCAAACATGCCTTGGGAAAGTATAGTGTAGTGCCAGCGTTAGATTTTGATGGGGTCAATGTGCAGGAATTTAACCGAACCCAGCGGGAACCAGAAGTTGCTCAGCGAGTGAGTTTTCAGAACGAAACAAACTACAATACAGGGTCGAGAGCAGCATCACAACAAGAAAAAGATCAATGGACTCAGTTTTATTCTGAGATCTCTTCTGTAGATACATCCATTCCTACTGTGCCAAAGTCTATGACACTCCATAGCAATTGGTCAGATGAACAAGAAAAAGATCTTGGCGCAGATGAACCATCATCTAATAGCTTTCAGGTTCACGATGCTTACCTAATTAGTTCAATCAAATCTGGCTTGCTTGTCATTGATCAAGAGGCGGCTCATGAGCGGATTCTCTACGAGCGATTTCTGTCGAGACTGAGGCATACTAAGATGACATCACAGAAGAGTTTGTTTCCAGAGTCTGTTCAGGTAGATCATGCATATGTGGGCATTATGGATGAGCTATTACCACAGCTGAAGTATGTCGGCTTTGGGATTGATAAGGTGTCATCACAGACCTATATCATTAACTCTGTTCCGGTAGATGGGCTCAATGAGTCACCTGGATCATATATCAATCGATTTTTGACTACATATGCGGCAAATCAAGAGCTCGAGCTCGACATGGTAGACAACATCGCACGATCCATGGCGATCCATAGCGGCATCAAAAAAGGCAAAAAACTCGAACAAGAGGAGATAGACGAACTCATTGATCAATTATTTGGTTGTCAATTACCATACAGTAGTCCATCAGGCAAGAAGTGTTTTATCACTTACAGCCTCGACGAGATGCTCCAACAGTTTAAACACTGACATATGAATAATCTCACTGAAGTAGTCAAACAACTGATCATAATCAATGTGATCATCTTTATAGGTACAAGCCTACCGATGTTGGCCAATTTCAGAAACTACTTCATTTTGTTTCCACCCAGCACATCGTATTTTAAACCAATTCAGCTTGTTACGCATATGTTTATGCATGCGGACATGGGGCATCTTTTTTTTAACATGTTTGCTCTATACTTTTTTGGCCCTATGACTGAGCGAATTTGGGGTGCTAAGAAGTTTTTAGTATTCTATCTTTTATGTGGGGCAGGAGCCATGGGTCTGCACTTATTGATTGGTGGAGGAAGCCCTGTGCTTGGTGCCTCAGGGGCCATAAGTGGTGTGGTATTGGCATTCGCCATGTTGTTCCCTAATGCAAAAGTGATGCTGTTAATACCACCCATACCTATGAAGGCTAAGCATATGGTCCTTGTCTTTCTCGGAATCGATCTATTCTTGGGAGTTAGCAACTACAATACGGGTATCGCCCATTTTGCGCATTTAGGTGGCGCCTTGTTCGGTTTTCTACTTATTTTGTTTTGGAGAAAATTTCCGTTTAAGATGTAACTTTCAGAAATTCAAACGTTCTTAAGATAAGTATGCTACAGTCTATAGTTGACGATATCAAGGGCCAGTTCAGATATGGCAATAAGATCATGCAGATCATATTGGTCAACTGTTTCGTATTTCTAGGAGCGATCATTGTCAAGGCATTTAGTCCAGTAGGAACTGGATTCTTCCAAAATTTTCTGGAGATGGTCGCCTTGCCTGCAGGGTTTATCAATGTGTTGCAAAGGCCTTGGACACTATTCACCCACATGATCCTCCATGTGGGTCTGTGGCATCTGGCTTTCAATATGTTATTACTTTATTGGTTCGGTCGAATCGTAGGAGATCTTATTGGAGATAAAAAGATCCTTCCTCTATACATCGCCGGCGGACTATTTGGCGCTCTGTTCTTCTTACTCTTTACTCCCGTATTAGGTCTGTCTGGAATTGCTTACGGGGCCTCCTCGGCTGTGATGGCGTTTGTTGTTGCAGCTGGATTCTTAGCTCCAGAATATAATATGCGGTTGATTCTCCTCGGAGATGTAAAGCTGAAATGGATCGTACTTGTCCTTGTATTATTAGATGTCATCCAATTAGCATCGGGCTCTACTAATCCTGGTGGTAGTATTGCCCATATAGGCGGAGCCATATTTGGTGGTTTGTATATCTACTTACTTCAACAAGGAACAGATCTGTTAGGCTTCCTGCCTAGTCAACAAGCCCGAATAGGCCGACGACCTAAGAAGCAAAAAACAAGAATGACGGTAGTACACAATGTGCGTACCAATACAGAATCCAGTCAACAATCACAGGGTGCCATCAATCTACAGTCGGAAGTAGACCGAATCCTCGATAAGATTAATGCATCAGGATACGACAGCCTCAGTGCTGAGGACAAAGAAATACTCTACAGAGCAAGCCAAAATAAAGATTAACATCCTTTGAGAAAAACGATCTATCGTTGGTTCAGCT
>CAZJTO010000007.1:0-24279 GCA_964548935.1 uncultured Saprospiraceae bacterium | reverse complement strand
CAAATGCAGCTCGAACCTGCGGTTGTGGCGAGAGCTTTGCGGTGTGATACACCACGACTAAATCGACACTTATCTTGTTAATTTCAGACTTATTCTCTGAGGCATTAGCTTTCGGTACGATATTGGTATACTTTTGTGTACGATAAATTGACTTTTGGAGGTTTACCAATTCATAGCACCTGCATTATCCATATACTATATCTACCGTATAGTGGTTGAACTACGTCGTAGACGTAAGTTTATATTTACCAATGTTATATGGTTAGGTTTTTGGGCCATCATCGCTGTGCTGGCCATAGTTCCTCATGAGTTTTCTACTCAGTTGGCCCGCTTGCTCGGTATAAAGAGTAACATTAATGCTATCATTTTTGTATCCCTCGCATTTGTTATTGTTTTGGCCTTCTATCTATCAGCCAAAATTGAGACAATGGATCGCAAGATTACTGATCTTGTGCGTCAACTGGCTCTCGATGAGAACAAGATAAGAGAGTTAGAACGTAAGCGAATCAATAAGATTCTCAAGAAAGACGAGTCTAAAATTATCAACAAGCTTTAAACCGCTAACGGTTTATCCCTACTCATGAAAATCCTTTTTGTATTAGAATACTATGAACCCCACATCGGAGGTGTAGAAACGCTATTTAAGTCATTGGCACATCAACTTGTGCAAAAAGGGCATGAGATCATTGTTGTTACTAATCGTTATGATGCCAAGCTAAGCGCTCATGAGACTATCGACGGTGTAGAAGTCTACAGATACAGATTTTATAACCGTTATTTATTTACTTTTTTAGCTTGGATCCCTGCGTTACAGCACGCGAAAGAAGTTGACATCATACATACGACCTCCTATAATGCAGCATTACCTGCCTGGATAACTGCCAAGATTAAGAGAAAAGATGTAGTAATCACATTTCACGAATATTGGGGCAAACTATGGTTTAAACTACCTTGGCTCAATCCATTAAGTCGATATTTAAATTCAACATTTGAGCGCATGTTGATCAAATTGCCGTTCAATAAATTCATCGCTGTATCAGACTTTACTAAGTCGGCTTTATCAAATACAGGCGTTGCAGATGATCGATTGGCTCGCATCTATAATGGTATCCAATATTCAGAATTTGAGCAGCTCAAGCGAAAAGAGGAAAAGCCTGATGATTTCAATTTCTTGTTTTTTGGTCGAGTCGGATACTCTAAGGGATTAGATGTCCTACTGAAAGCAGTATCACTCTTGAAAAGTGAACATTCATATCGGCTAAAATTGATATTGCCACAAGAACCACTGCTCAGAAAAGTTCATAGCCTTATCGATGAATTAGAATTACCCAAGTCCATTATTACCATTGAGCATAGTGTTCCGTACGATCGATTACAAGAGGAGATAGCCTCAGCTGATGCGGTTATTATTCCTTCCTATAGTGAGGGCTTCTGTTATGCAGCAGTCGAGACTATGGCGATTGGCACTCCTCTGATTGTCTCAGGAGAAGGGGCTCTATCAGAGGTGATTTCAGGACAATACATCAACTACAATTCTGTAGAACCATCAGACTTAGCATACGCTATGTTACAAGCTATGAATGGAGAATGGACAGTCGTTGATCAAATTAAGTTCCCGTTACAGCAAACCATAGATCAATACATTGATCTCTATGAGAATCTCATAACTCAGATATCTAATTAATTATATCAATCCTTCATCTCTGAAACTGTAATACCCATCTTGACTGATTATGATGTGGTCCTCTACGGCGATGTCAAGATGTTTGCCAGCGCTTACAAGCTTCTCAGTTAATTGAATATCTCGCTGGCTTGGTTGGCAACTACCACTCGGATGGTTATGGTATAGGATAATACGAGTGGCAAGTTGGGCAATAGGTGCTCTAAATACCATTTTAGCATCGATAAGGACTTGACTTACACCCCCACTTGATACTCGTTCTGTTGCTTTCACTCGTGCTTGATTATTCAGTAGTACGATCCAAAACTCTTCATGATTTAGATCCGTTAGCTTTGCGGCTAAGACTTCATACGCATCTTGGCTGCTGAGAATCTTTTTCTTTTGTTCTCGGGGTTCTGCCTGTCTGCGACGACCTAGTTCTAATGCTGCTGCTATTGAAATGGCTTTTGCAGGACCGATCCCTTTGAATGCTGTAAAGAAATCGAGACTCTTACGTCCTAAGTCATTTAGAGATCCTGCTCCACTTAAGATCTTTTTTGCTAGACTGACTGCAGACTCATCTCTAGAGCCCGAACCCATAATGATGGCCAACAACTCTGCATTGGACAAACTTTCTTTCCCCTTAAGTGCGAGCTTTTCTCTTGGTCTATCTTCTTCGGCCCAAGATTTAATTGATTTTAAGTCTGCCATAGCTCTGGTACAATTTTCGCTTGATTAATACTACATTAGCGATGATACGGTGAGCCAATCACAATATCAAGTTTGAACATAAAACATATCATTTATGGCTAAGCCTAAAGTAGGAGGAACATCACCAATCAGAGTAGAACTAACAGCAGGAGAAAAGTATGCGTGGTGTACATGCGGAGAGAGTGCTAATCAACCGTGGTGCGATGGATCTCATAAAGGATCTGAATTTTCGCCAAAGATGATTACAGTTGAGGAGACTAAAATGTATTCAATGTGTACCTGCAAGATGTCTGATCGCCCAGAATTTTGTGACGGATCGCATAAGGCGCTCTAGTACATTAACCAGATTTGATAGTGATGATTGGGATGCTATCATCAGGCAAGCTTGACATAATACTTGCCCGCCTTACATTTCTCTATTTCGCAGGGGGCATTGATGGCCTTACTTCAACTTTACTCGGTAGTGTACGAGGATGCATTTTTAGGAGATCGACAACCATCTGACCGATATCTTCAGGTTGAATCTTCCACGATTCCGCTTCAGATGGCACACGATTATTGAAATAAGTGGATACAGATCCAGGCATAATCGTTGTAACCTTTATACCATGCTTACGTAAATCAAGCATTACAGCTTGTGTGAATCCTACGACCCCAAACTTGCTAGCATTGTATGCTGAACCATTGGCGAAAAAATTAGTGCCGGCTAAACTGGCCACGGTCATGAAGTATCCCTGAGTCAACTTGAGTGCTTCAAGACTCGCTTTTATGGTATGAAACGTACCAGTTAAGTTGATATCTATGACGTCATTCCATTGTTGGGTAGAGAGATTTTCAATTGAGTCAAAATGACCCACCCCAGCATTTGCAATAGAGATATCAAGTTGTCCCCATTTCTGAATAACCCTCTGAACAGCATTGAATTGGTCATCCGAATTGCGCACATCTGCTACTATAGCCATGCATGAACCAGTTACTTTATCGTTAAGAGCCTTGGCGGCCTCATCTAGCGTGCTTTCAGTTCGGCCAGTTATAGCCACCTTAGCCCCTTGTTCAATCAATGCCTCGGCAATTCCGTATCCTATTCCTTTAGAGCCTCCCGTTATGTAGGCGACCTTATCTTTAATGTTACTCATATGATCTATACGTGAAATGATTCAGAATGGTTGTTCTCAACCTATCGTAAGACAATGTTCAGAATACTTCCAAGATGCCTACGATTATGAGAAGATCAATTTTATATAGCTAAGATAGAGTTGTTTTCTACGAACTGTGTTGGATCAGGTGATTATACTCCGACTCATTGTCGATATCTCTGAAGAAATTGTCTGAGCCGACTGTTATAGGATAATAGTGGTCAATATTTTTTCCTATGATCAGCTTGCAGTCCGATGTAATTGGAGCATTCAGTATATCATCTTTGTAAGAATTGTGAAATACTACTGGGTGACCAACTCGGTCTGAATGAATTGGCCTTACGACGGGTGTGTCTGTTTTAGCTAGGGAAGACTTATAATGCTCAAGCATGAAATTATACTCCTCAGAAGTAATGGACGGCATATCGCCGAGACATATGAGGAAACCTTCGCACTGAGGGGGCAAAGCGCCAACTCCAGCCTTTATGCTAGTCATTTGACCGTTTTCGTAAAGCGAATTAAAGACAATTTGGACTTGCGGAAAACTATTTAATGCCTTAGTAATTACACCATGCTCATGACCAACTACTACCGTGATTTGATCAACAGTACTCTGACTCAAATTATGAACTACAGTTGAGATGATCGTTTTATCTTGGAGGCTTAAGGTGAGTTTATTTCTCGCCCCCATGCGTGTAGATAATCCTGCGGCTAAAACTATGGCATTGAACATGATGCTTAAGATTTAAAAGTATCAACTATTCACCGATTCTTACGTTGCCTTGTAAATTCCAAGTAAATGCCTGATTATATCTTGACTTTGGGTGCTAGCACAAGTCACAACTCGATAAACAAAAAGCTGGCTAATTATGCCTCTAACCTAATAAATGACTACCAAATTATAGGTATTGACTTAAATAATTTCGAAATGCCTATTTATTCAGTGGATCGTGAAAATGCCAACGGTGTACATGCTAAAGCTGTTGAATTTAAAAAGTTGATCAGTGAATCAGCGGGTATTGTAATTTCATTAGCAGAGCACAATGGTAGCTATACGGCAGCTTTCAAGAATATCATCGATTGGACGAGTAGGCTTGAAGGTAAGTTGTGGGACGATAAGCCCATGCTATTATTGTCAGCATCGCCAGGGGGGAGAGGTGGAGCAACCGTTCTGGCTGCTGCTGCTGGGACCTTTCCATTTATGGGTGCAGATATAGTTGGGACACTATCAATACCTAAGTTTCAGGAAAATTTCTCACCTTCGGTAGGCCTTAACAATGATGCCTTAAAAGCCGAGCTATTAGATAAGCTTGAAGCACTTCAAAAATCAATCAAACGTTGAGTCTATTATTTCTCTCATTATAATCACCATTGATAGAACAAAATAAAAAGAAGTTTGATCTCGGACTTTTTAGCCGGATCGTATCGCTTGCGAGCCCGTATCGGTTCCTGTTTTTGTCTACGATCATATTAGCGATCGTATTGGCGCCAGTGTCCATGCTACGCCCGTATTTGGTATCCATAATGGTAGATGACTATATCCTCCCCGAGGACATTCCTGGATTGTATCAGATGGCAGTGATCTTTGTTATCGTGATATTGCTCACTTCGGGCCTCAGATATCTGATGATATATTATAGCTCATTACTAGGGCAGTATGTGATCCGCAACCTTCGGATTGATGTCTTTAGGCACATCCTATCCTTGAGATTGAGATATTTTGATCAGACTCCGATCGGTCGAGTTACTACCCGTACGATTAATGACATCGAGACGATCAATACAGTGTTCACTCAAGGAATCATTACTATGGTAGCGGATCTATTGAGCATTTTCGCGGTCATTGGGATCATGTTTGCGACCAGTTGGCAACTAACATTATTGGTACTCATGACTTTGCCACTACTCATGATCGCCACCTATATATTTAAGGAGAAAGTCAAAGTGGCATTTGAAAAGGTCCGCACACAGCTATCCAATATGAATGCCTTCTTGCAAGAGCGCATCACTGGTATGAATATCATCCAGATATTCAATGCCGAGGATCAAGAGATGGAAAAGTTCAAAAAGATAAATCGCAAATACACTCAGGCCAACTTAGATGCGATCAACTACTATGCGGTGTTCTTTCCTACTGTAGAGTTTATTAACTATTTGGCCTTGGCGGTATTGGTATATATCGGAGCGAGATATGTGATCAGTGATACCGTGTCGATTGGAGCTCTATTGGCATTTCCATGGTATGTAGATTTGCTATTCAGACCAGTTAGATTGCTGGCAGATAAGTTTAATACCCTTCAGATGGGTATGGTGGCGGCAGATCGAGTCTTTGATGTGCTTGACAGTCGCGAACAGATCAATGATAATGGATATCGTGAGGTGACCGATCTCAGAGGTGATTTATCATATTCTGACGTGTCATTCGCCTATGATGGTGAGAATGAGGTCGTTTCAGATATCAACTTTAAGGTGAAAGCGGGTGAGACACTTGCCGTAGTAGGAAGTACAGGATCAGGTAAGAGTACTCTCATTAATCTGTTGAGTAGGTTTTACGATATTGAACATGGAGAAATTGCAGTAGATGGCAAAGACATCAAGACGTACAAGCTGAACCAATTGCGATCACGGATGGCCATCGTCCTTCAAGATGTATTCTTGTTTTATGGATCAGTACTCGAAAATATTACACTCAATGATCCCAATATTAGCATGGAGCGAGTCTTACAAGCGTCAGAAGCGATTGGGGCTGACGTTTACATTCAGAAGCTTTCTGACGGCTATGATCACATGATTATGGAACGAGGTGCTAATTTATCTGTTGGTCAGCGACAATTGATCTCATTTGTGAGAGCACTAGTATTCGATCCGGATATCTTAATCTTAGATGAGGCTACCTCGTCAATTGATACCGAAACCGAAGAAGTGATCCAGTACGCCATCGAAAAACTGATAGAAAAGAGAACATCTATCATCATTGCTCATAGATTATCGACTATCAGACATGCTGATGCCATCCTTGTTATGGATAAAGGTCGAGTAGTGGAGCACGGGCACCATGACGAGTTAGTGCGAATTGCTGATGGAAGATACAAGGAGCTCTATGATATGCAGTTCAGTGATGAGATGGCAAGTTAATTTGGTCTTTAAAATTCAAGCATTCGTCTACGGTAGAAACTTCACTCTCTCAGAACCATTATCTTCATGTTAGAATTTAGTTGACAGATCATGACCCGTTTTAAATCTTACAACCTCGGCAAGACCAATCCACTCATGTTTTTAGTGGCTTTTGTATTTGCACTTTTAGCTATATACTGGCTGGCTAAAGGGGTGTTTACTATTCTCACTTGGGCATTCCCCATAGTGGTAATCGCTACAGCGGTGATCAATTACCGAGTCCTCCTCGGCTATGGGAGATGGGTGATAGACAACTTTAAGCGCAGCCCAATTTTTGGTATTGTAATCGCCGTGCTCACTCTGATGGCATATCCGTTTGTAGGCCTGTTTTTATTATACAGAGCGATCTCATCCAAATCTAAGCCAGAGCAACAACATCGAAGTGAGTCATCTCAAGGTGACTATATCAAATATGAAGAAGTCGAGCAAGAAGAAGATTTCTTGGACTTATCTGAGATAGAGAAATCTAAAGAAGAGATCGAAAACAGATACGACGAGTTTTTCTAGCATCTTAACGGTGTGATATTTTACTGGCAATTGTATTATTTATTCATTGTAATCCTGACAATGTTCTATGGGTGGATCATTAGCTATATCACCAAGACGTGGACCCAACGGATTAATGATGAGAAGAAGCTCAATGATAGGACTTCGACAGTGTCTGTGACAGTCGTTGTCATTGTTAGAAATGAAAGCCAAAACATTCAGTCTTGCCTAAAGTCTATACTCTCTAATCCAGAAGAGCTACTCCATCAGATAATCGTAGTTGATGATCATTCTGACGATGATACGATAGATAAGATAGAATCATTAGCACATCCCAAAATCAAGATTTTGCAATTGTCTGATTTCTCACTTCTGGAGCGATATGGGATGAGTTATAAGAAATCAGCACTGCATTATGCGTTGAGCAATTGTGATACGATATGGGTTATGACGACGGATGGGGACTGTATAGTCAGCGACTCATGGATTGCGGCTATGACTAACAAGCTTTCTCAGAGTGCATTTGATATGATTACTGGTCCAATAGCACTGCGTGGTGATGAGAGCATTATGCAACGGTGGCAATGTATAGAAATGATGGGCACCATGGCGGGGACTATGTCGGGCATTCAATCCAAGACTTACTATTCGGCGAATGCTGCCAACATGCTTTTTCAGAAAGCGGACTATCTGAACTATCTTGATCAAGAAGCACACAATTATGCTTCTGGAGATGATGTATTCTTCGTCCAATGGATGGCGAAGAGAAAGAAGAAATTAATCGATTTCGCCACTGATTCGAAGGCAATAGTCACTACGGGTGTGGAGTCAACACTGCGAGGATTATATCAACAGCGATTGAGATGGAGCACCAAAACGATGTCCTATGATGACGTTGGAATGAAAGCGCTTATGGGGTTGGTATTTATATATCACTCATTAATGGTTATCAACCTAGTAATGGGATTTATACTAATGAATGTTTGGATGCTATCTGCCGGAATTATCATGCTGATGGTTAAAGCTGTATTTGATTTTCGACTGTTACACCGGGTCAAAAGATTTTTCAATTATCCATATAAGCTGACACGGGGTTTTTTCAACATGATTTTTCTACACAGCTTGTATATTATTCTCATAGGGCTCAATGGGCTTTTTGTTAAAAACTACAAGTGGAAAGGGCGCCGGGTGAGTTAACTGTTATGGTCGATCATTCCAATTTCTTGTAGGATCTGTAGTTGAGATGCGTAGGTCAGTGCGATATTCTCGCGAGTGAAGACGGTGTCTGTTCGTCCGTATGCGATGAGCCTCTGGTTTAGAAGGATGACCTGATCAAAGTAATCATCTGCTGTGGCGAGGTCATGGTGTACGACTAGCATCGTTTTGCCTGCTTCACTTAACTTCTTGAGGATCTCAATAATCTTGGACTCGGTAGTAATATCTACACCTACAAATGGCTCATCTAAAAATAGTAAATCTGCCCCTTGACAGATTGCTCGAGCTAGGAACACCCTCTGCTGCTGCCCACCTGAGAGCGCACCGATCTGGCGGTCTCTGAGATGGCTGATACCGAGTTCTTCCAATGCTTGCATGGTGATCTCTTTATCATCCTGATTGAGACGTTGCAAGAGTTTCTTATGTGGATATCTGCCCATCTTGACGATATCCATTACTGTTGCTGGAAAAGACCAGTCTACCTCGTCCTTTTGAGGGACATAGGCCACTCTTTTTCTAACTTCATCAATATCCTGACCGAATACACGTATTGTTCCAGTATTGGGCTGTATGATATCGAGTATCGTTTTGAATAGTGTAGATTTTCCAGCGCCGTTGGGCCCGATCACACCATAGATGCTACCACCTTGTAGCTCGAGGAATATATTGGACAATACTCTCTTGCGCTCGTAGGATACAGAGAGTCCTTTTATGCTGATTACACTATCCATTAATTAGCTCATTCGATAGATCAAAAGTCCAAGACCCAGAAGCATTACTCCAGCAAGTAACCATATATAGGAGCGCTGTGATTTGCCATCGTCGTGGTGATGATTGTGGTCCTGATTGGCGATTTTGCCTACGTCTTGTGTGAGTGCAGAGACGATAGTCTGAGTGTTATATCTGAGCATGTCGATATAGGTACTTGCAGGACTGACCTTGTCGCCAAGCGAGTCGGCGTAGAGCTTGCCGCCTATTGTAATTCCATTATCATGAGCCAACTGTTCGATTAGTTTCGGATTGATCGTGCTCTCGATGAATATCGCCGGAATTTGCTGATCACGAATCGCTTTGTTCACTCTGATAATGTCTGAAGTTTGTGCTTCTGCTTCTGTGGAGATGCCCATTATAGCCTCTAGCTTTATACCATATTTGTTTCCGTAGTATTGAAAGGCATCATGGCTCGTAATGAGCACTCTTTTGCCTTCGGGTATGGTTTGGATAGCTCGTAAGATCTCCTGGTCCAATTTGCTCAACTCCTCCACATATGACAGGTAGTTGGCCATGTAGGCTGCTTCGTTGGCGGGATCCAAACTAACGAGGGCGTCTTTTATATTTCGTGCATATATGATTCCATTGGCGGCATCCATCCATGCATGAGGATCAGCAGAATTCTGGTAGGTCTGGCTTGTTAAGACTCTGACTCCTTCGGTAACGGTTACGGTTTGAGCTTCAGTGCCACTATTTTCGATAAGCTCATTGATCCATCCCTCAAATGTTAAGCCGTTAATCAGTATTAAGTCTGCCTGTGTAACTAGACGTGCATTATTGGGTGTCGGCTCATGTAGATGAGGGTCGCCGCCGATTGGGACAATCATATCAATGCCGACATGATCGCCGCCTATATTTTGCGCTATGTCAGCGATCATAGAAGCTGAGGCGACTACCAGTGGTTTGTCATTCTGACTAATTAATGTGAGCGTCAGTAGACAGACAAGTAATGTGATTGCTATTTTTTTCAAGCTTATATTTTTTTAATCATCAAGTTAGAGGATACTTTTTCGGTTAAGACGATTTCTTGATCCAGGAGTATGACCTTTATTGATTGGTCATAGAGCACTTTGTTCACGATCTCAAATTCGCTTCCAAGGTTGATTTTTAATTCGTTGAGATAGGTCAGAAAATCATCATTGTGGTTTTTTACACCGATTAGTACTCCTTTTTCACCTATCTGAAGCTGACTTAACATTAACTGTTCTCTGATGGTAAATTTTCCATCGGCATTTGGTATTGGGTCTCCATGTGGATCATATTTAGGAAAATCCAAGAATGCGTCTAGTCGCTCGATCAATTGTTCGGATTTAATATGCTCCAATTGTTCGGCGAGTTCGTGAACCTCTTCCCACGAAAAATTAAGCTTGTCAGCTAAGAAGGTTTCCCAAAGTCTATGTCGCCGTATGAGGGCAGTAGCAACAACAGCTCCTTGCGCTGTAAGGCGGGAGCCTTTGTACTTTTCATATTGGATCATATCCTTTTGAGAGAGCTTGCGCATCATATCTGTTACAGATGCTGCCGTGGTCGTCATAATCTCTGCAATAGCATTAGTACTTGCAGCCGATTTGTTGCGCTCGTGTATCTTGTAGATCGCTTTGAGATAATTTTCTTCGGTGAAGCTCAGCATAAGGAGATTTACGCAAAATTAAATAAATTTAGACAAGTCTAAATATTTTAAAATAACCATTCTAAATATGGCAGTATATCATAATCATACAATCTTGCCTATAAGACTTAGCGTACTTGTCAAGTACTGTATTTAATTAGCTGGTTGTGATGTATACAAATAGCCTTACATTTGCAATCTTTTTTAAGATTGTGAAAAAAATAAATAGACACAACTAATGGTACAAAACATAACTTACCTGGTGCCGGCCTTTGGCATTATTGCACTCTTATATACCTTTTGGAAATCAGCTTGGGTCAGCAAGCAAGAGGTCGGAACAGAGAAGATGGCCCGTATTGCAAAGAACATCGCTGACGGAGCGATGGCATTTCTCAAGGCAGAGTATAAAGTACTGTCCATATTCGTAGTAATTGTAGCGGTATTGATGGCATGGAGTGGTACTAATGAGGGTTCCTCACCACTTGTTGCATTGTCATTCATCTTAGGGGCAGTATGTTCTGCATTAGCAGGATTCTTAGGGATGAAAGTTGCCACTAAGGCTAACGTACGAACTACTAACGCTGCCAGAACCGGATTAGGAAAAGCCTTAGAAGTGGCATTCGGTGGGGGTGCTGTGATGGGTATGGGAGTTGTTGGACTCGGTGTACTTGGACTTGGCGTATTGTTCTTAGTGTACTCTAATATGTTTGGCATCGGTAACCAAGCGGAAGTTACTAAGGTAATTACCGTTCTTACAGGATTTTCATTTGGAGCTTCATCGATTGCATTGTTTGCGAGAGTTGGAGGTGGTATCTATACTAAGGCGGCCGATGTCGGAGCAGATCTCGTTGGTAAGGTTGAAGCAGGTATACCTGAAGATCATCCGCTGAATCCAGCAACAATTGCTGACAATGTAGGTGATAATGTAGGTGATGTGGCCGGTATGGGTGCTGACTTATTTGAGTCATATGTCGGATCAATTATAGGCACAATGGTATTAGGTGCTGTATTTATCGGAAGCGCTACTGTAGGTAATGGTGCATGGACAGATAATTTTGGCGGATTATCCGCCGTACTACTTCCGTTGGTATTAGCATCAGTAGGTATCATCACGTCAATTATTGGAACATTCTTCGTAAGAGTGGGTGAAGGAGGTGATCCTCAGAAGGCATTGAACAGAGGAGAATTTATAGCAGGGGGTATCATGATCGCATTAACTTATCTGATCGCTACATGGATGTTGCCAGAGTCTTGGACATTAAATGGTGAAACTTATACACCGATCGGAATATTTCTGGCCGTAATAATTGGTTTGATATCAGGTGTATTGATCGGTGTGGTTACTGAGTATTATACTGGTACAGGTACTAAACCAGTACTCTCTATTGTCAAACAGTCATTAACTGGAGCAGCAACTAACATCATAGCAGGCTTAGGAGTAGGTATGATATCTACGGCTATTCCTATCGTCATATTAGCGACGGCCATTATTGCTGCACACCACTTTGGTGGCTTATATGGTATTGCAATTGCAGCTGTAGGTATGTTATCTAATACAGGAATCCAATTGGCGGTAGATGCTTATGGTCCTATTGCAGATAATGCAGGTGGTATCGCCGAGATGGCAGAGTTAGAAAAAGAAGTAAGAAAGAAAACAGATAAGCTCGACGCAGTAGGTAATACGACTGCAGCGATAGGCAAGGGATTTGCAATTGGATCTGCAGCTTTGACGGCGTTGGCATTGTTTGCGGCGTTTATGGCGACATCGGGCATCACATCAATCAATATCGCACAGCCTAAGGTTATGGCCGGGTTGTTATTAGGAGGCATGTTACCTTTCTTATTCTCAGCATTGTCAATGAACGCCGTTGGGCGTGCTGCGATGGATATGATTAACGAGGTGAGAAGACAGTTTAAAACTATACCAGAATTGAATAAAGCTCTTGCCGTGATGCGTAAGTATGATGGAAAAGAGATGAGTGAATGGTCTAAAGAAGATATCGCAACATTTGAAGCTGCCGATGGCAAAGCTGAATATGACAAGTGTGTGGCTATATCTACTGCAGCGTCCATCAGGGAGATGGTAGTACCAGGGTTAATCGCAGTAGTTTCACCAGTACTTGTTGGTTTTGCCGGCGGTGCGGAGATGTTAGGAGGATTGCTTGCCGGAGTAACAGTTTGTGGAGTACTGATGGCGATATTCCAGTCTAATGCTGGTGGAGCGTGGGACAATGCCAAGAAGATGTTTGAAGAGGGTGTTGATATAGATGGCACGACTCACTACAAAGGATCTGATGCACACAAAGCAACAGTTGTTGGAGATACCGTGGGTGACCCATTCAAAGATACTTCAGGACCATCATTGAATATCTTGTTGAAATTAATGTCAGTTGTGGCATTGGTAATCGCTCCTTTCTTGGGATAAGATTTACATCTCAAGAATCATAGACACTCTTGAGTTATACATAAGTTAAAGTATAATGTGCCCGACACTAGTTGTTGGGCACTTTTGGTTTTAAGTATGTATCTTAAACCTTAGTATGGATGCATGATTAACATAATAGAGGAGTTAAGCGTAAAATAAAAGCAAGCGCTTACTGGTTCAATCTTTGCTTAGTTATTCCTGATATCCTTCTACAAGAAAAAATGAGAAATATGATTAGACTCGTGGTGTTAGCATTAGTGGCGGTAGGAAGCTACTTTTTTGGGCCGTTTGGCAATAGTGAAGAGATCAATGAAGATCGTGAGAAAACGATTCAAAATGCGGTTTTTGGAGTTCTCGAGCAGGCTCATTTTGATCCTAAGGATCTCAATAACGATTTGTCTAAACAAGTGTTTGACGAGTTCCTCTCGTCAATAGATGGTCGTAAGAGATTTTTATTAGCAGAAGATATTCAACAGTTTGCGGCGTACAAGCTAAAGTTAGATGACCAGGCCAAAGCTGGTTCTCTGGAGTTTTTCGATTTAGCCAATGCTACGCTGGAGAAAAGAATTGATGAGGTAGAATCAATCTATAAAGAGATTTTGTCTAAACCTTTTGATTTAACTATTGACGAGTCTTACGAGTTCGATCCAGAGAAAAAGGATTTCCCACAAGGTCTTGCTGAAAGAAATGAAAGATGGCGTAAGTCATTAAAGTACGAAGTCCTAGCACGTTTAGAGGATAAATTAGAAAATGGGGATACTACAGATGCTGAAGAAGAAAAAACGTTTGAGGAATTAGAAGTTGAAGCGAGAGAAGCCATCCTTGAGAACTATGACGACTGGTATGAGCGATTCCAAAAGATCAGAAGATCAGATCGATTCGAGGCTTATATCAATTCTTTTGCGCACCTATTTGATCCGCATACAGATTATTACAATCCTAAGGAGAAACAGGACTTCGACATGGATATGAGCGGTAAGCTCGAAGGTATCGGAGCACGACTTCGGACAGAAGGGGACCTGACCAAGGTTGTTTCTATTGTGCCTGGTGGTCCCGCATGGAAAGGAAAAGAATTAGAAGTAGATGACGCAATCGTAAAGGTTACTCAAAAAGGAGAAGAAGGTGTTGATGTGCTCGGGATGAGAATCGATGATGTAGTATCGATGATCAGAGGTGCCAAGGGAACGATAGTAGTGTTGACAGTTCAGAAGTCAGATGGAACAAAAGCGGATATCGAAATCGAAAGAGATGTTGTAGAGATTGGAGAATCTTATGCTAAGTCAGCGCTGATGTCTCTTGATGGAGCTGTCGATGATATCGGATATATCCACCTTCCTAAGTTTTATTCAGATTTCGAAGGTCCAGATGGCGTCAGCTGTGCTGCGGACATTGCTAAAGAGCTTGATAAGCTCAAAGAGAATAATGTTAAGGGTATCATCCTTGACCTACGCAGTAATGGCGGGGGATCACTTCGTGATGTAGTTGATATGACGGGATTGTTCATCGAGGATGGTCCAATTGTACAAGTGAAGCCAAGAGATCGTATGCCCTATGTATATAAGGACGATGACTCAAGTGTCAAGTATGATGGTCCTGTCATCGTAATGATAAACTCGTTTAGTGCCAGCGCCTCAGAGATCTTAGCTGCAGCATTACAGGATTATGAGCGTGCCGTAATTGTAGGGGCGCAATCATTCGGTAAAGGGACTGTACAACGGTTCATTGACCTCGATCGTGCTGTAAGAGGGAATGGTGATCACAAGCCATTGGGTCAAGTGAAGATCACAATGCAGAAGTTTTACAGAGTGAATGGGGGCTCCACGCAGCAAAAAGGTGTAACTCCAGATATAGAGTTTGTGGATCGATATAAGCATATAGATGTTGGAGAGAGAGAATACGATCACTCTATGGCGTGGTCGCAGATCGCAGATCTTACCTATGACCAAGAGGTTTATAAAGTGAAAGACATAGATAAGCTCCGTCAGAGAAGTATCTCTCGTTTGGCCAATGATGATCAGTTTAAACTAATCGAAGAGCAAGCGCAATTACTCAAGAACAACCGAGATATATCCGAGTATAGCTTAAATTTCGAAACATTCAATGAGTATGTGGATTCTAGAGATGAAGAGCAGGAGAGATTCGATGGATTGATGAAAGATAGTATCACAGAGTTGAAAGTGTGGAATATGGAGCAGGATCTTTTGACAATCTTTGACGATGAGGACAAGCAAGCTAAAAATGAAGATTGGATCAAAGGATTGGGTAAGGATATCTACATCAAGGAGACACTTGCTATCATGGCAGATATGATCAAAGGTCCAGCTTATACTAAACTACAATTTCAAGAGTAGATAAATCAGCTAAACAAGATATTTAGAAGCCCCTATCATGCGAGATTTGATAGGGGCTTCTTTATTTTGAGCCAACTAATCGCAAAGTGATCACGTGGAGTATCTTACTATAGAGCATGCCTCAAAGAGTTATGGAGAAAAAGTCCTTTTTGAGGACTTATCGATGACGATAAGCAAAGGAGAGAAGATCGCGATCATTGCTAAAAATGGAAGTGGTAAATCTACGCTTCTCAAGGTGATAGCAGGTCTGGAGACCGCAGAAGGAGAGAGAGCAGTAGTAAGACTCAATCGTACGGTTAGAACCGCTTTTTTGGATCAGGAACCGGACTTCAACCCCGAAGATAATGTCATGCAGGTATTGCTCGATATGGACAACGAGGTCGTCAAAGCGATCAAGAATTATCAAGAAGCAGTACTCCACGACCGAGCAGATCAGATCGAAGAGGCCCTGTCACAGATGGAAGAATTCAAGGCGTGGGCTATGGAAGCCAAGATTAAGGAAGTGCTATTTAAGCTTAACCTGACGGACCTGGACCAAAAGATTGGAACGCTCTCTGGAGGTCAGAAGAAGCGCCTCGCCCTTGCCAAAATCATAATCGATGAACCTGACTTTTTAATTTTAGATGAGCCCACCAACCACATAGACATCGAGATGATAGAGTGGTTAGAGAAGTACCTACAGTCAAGTGCATTAACGCTGTTAATGGTTACGCACGATAGATACTTCTTGGAGCGAGTGTGCAATCAGATTATAGAGCTTGACAAGGGTAAGATATGGGTATATCGGGGCAACTACTCGGACTATCTTGAGAAGAAGGCCATGCGTTCGCACCAGGATCAGCAGAGCCTTGACAAGGCCAAGAAACTCCTCTCAAAAGAATTAGAATGGGTGCGACGTCAGCCTAAAGCTCGTGGCACTAAGGCTAAATCTCGGGTAGACTCTTTTCATAAGTTGGATGAGCATGTGAGTAGCATCTCATATGATGAAATCTTTCAGATCGATGTGGATACCGCTCGATTGGGCAAGAAGATCGTGGAGTTCTATGATGCCTCTAAGTCATATGGAGATAGAAAGATGCTCGAGGGCTTCTGGTATAAATTTAAGAAGGGTGAACGAGTTGGGATAAGTGGAGCCAATGGTACAGGCAAGTCGACTTTTATAAAGTTGATCACCGGTGAAGAGCGTCTCACTTCGGGTAAGCGTGTCATTGGAGAGACTGTGCTATTTGGACACTATCAACAGGATGGAATCCAACTTGATCATGACAAACGAGTAATCGATGTCATTAGATCCTATGGAGAGTATATCCCACTCAAAAAAGGTCAGAAGTTGAGTGCTGCGAGATTACTAGAAACATTTATGTTTCCGCCGTTTCAGCATCAGGTCTATGTGTCACAGTTATCAGGAGGAGAGCGAAAACGTCTCCATCTGCTCTGTGTACTTATGGGTAATCCCAATTTTCTGATACTCGATGAGCCTACTAATGATTTGGATGTACTTACATTGAACGTCCTTGAAGATTACCTCTCGCAGTTTCCAGGCTGCTTGGTGATCATCAGTCACGACAGGTTTTTTATGGATAAGCTTGTAGATCACATGTTCATCTTTAAGGGAGAAGGAGATATCAAGGACTTCAACGGCACGTATAGTGAGTGGAAGCGCAGCCAGACGAATTACTCGTCTAACAGTTCGGATTCCAGCATTCAAACTCCTAAGGATATTGTTGAAGAGAATGAGGAAGAATCACCTGAACGCAAGCTGAGCTATAAGGAGAAAATGGAAATAAAATCGCTGGAAAAGGATCTTGAAAACCTCGAAAAGCGACGAAAAGAAATTGAAGCTTTATTTATCCAAGGTTCGCTCGAAAATGGACAGATCAACGAGCTATCCATTGAACTTGGAACTATAAAGTCCCAGACCGACGAAAAGGAATTCAGATGGTTAGAATTATCAGAAATTGAGGGTTAGAGTTTTCTGAGTTTAGCCTCGAGCTCTTTTTCGTATCCTGGGTAATAGCCATTTTGGACAGACTGTATATTGCCCTCGCCATCCACTAATATGGAATATGGGATACTTTCAATGCCGAGTGCAGCCATGATTTTCTTTTGGTCGGCATGCAAGAATGTATACTCCCATCCATTCGTATCATATAAGCTTTTAGCTCGTTTTAGCATGCGCTCACTGTCGACGTTGACACTTACGATTTCTACGCCATATTTGTCTTTCCACTCTGGATATATCTCATGTAGCGCTTTAAGCTCTGTTCGACAAGGGGCGCACCAGGTAGCCCACAGGCTAAATATTTTAGGGGTGCCATCTTGAGCATATTCTTTGATGTTCAATTCTTTGGCGTTCATATCCTTCACTGAATATGACGGTACTGATTGTTGTGCTGAGGCCATCATCCAAAATGCTAATAGTACGATAGTTCCTATTATACGCATGGTTTATTGGTTTGTTTCAAGGGTAAAACGATCTGAGAATTCAAAAAATTCTTTTTGAGTAGGCGTTAACGATAAAATAAGAGTATATCCTCCAATCTATTAGGGTTTACCAAGAATGAGCTGAATGTTAGAAGAACTAGGAGTAAGAGGAGACTAACTATGACGGTAGAATGCTTCAAAGCCCAAGTTTAGATATTCCTCAAGTTTGGCTTGAAGCTCTTCATCGGTAAAGTATTGATATAAAACAACCTTGTAGAGTAGTCTGCCATTGGTATGTTCTTCTATGATTAGGTGCTGTCCAGCAACGATACTGAGTTCTTTCTTTCTTCTATGAGCGGCTTCGGAGGATGAGAAGGCACCTAATTGGATATACGTGCTGATCTTTTTTTGAATGTCTTGAGCCAAAGGAGTTTCTAAATGATTATCGGGGATATAAGCTATGTGTTCAGCAGCGATGACTTTTTTTAGTGTCTCGATAAGTTCTATTCTTGTGGGCGCTTTAGCGATTCTATCATATTCCATTCCTGATCCACTAATAAAAAGGATGCTTGGTAAATACTCTATCTGGAAATGTTGATTCCAAGTTTCTGCCATTGGTGAGTCGATATCAACTAAGACGGGTTGAAAATTAGAATTAACCAAGTTGGCTATTTCTTCATCGTTATAGAGTGTAGATTCAAGCATTTTGCATGGCAGACACCAATCTGCTGTAAAGCTCACCATTATTTTCTTTCCCGATAGTTGCGCTTGGCTTAGGTCCATCTGTGCAAATTGGATCAAACCCTGGTTACTGGTATAGGCAATCATATTTCCAGTGGAGAGCACGCAGAAAAAGAAAAGAAGAATGGCTTTCAACGTAGATAAGATCATGGTTGACAGTTTGGATTGAAAAGTTAAGACATTCTCGCAATAATAACAGAACGCCGAACATCATTTATCAGCCTTATGTCACTTATCTTCTACATAGACAGACATCTATGGGATAACGTATTTCTGGGATCATACTGATTGATCATAGGCTTCCTTGATCCAGCCAATTAGTTCGGCATCTACTACTGATGCATCGCTCAGCTTAACTCGATGGGTACACATCGTCCCAAATGGTCCAGAATCACCCAGACGATCATTGGTTTGTTTATCCTTCAGCTTTAATCCAAGATCTATACGGGTTTTAGTGGCCGGCTTGATCAACACAAATTGACGCTTACGGATGATACTGACACTGGTCTTCTTGGGAGTAATGGTGACATCATCACCGAGAGACTTTACTTCTGTGATCAGCGCTTCATATATGGGGATAAGGCTTTCTTTGCCTCTATACTGGTTCGTCACCAGATCATCAGCTGAGTTGTTTTCTTCTTTGGATAAAGTGACAATCGTATTGGCAAATCCATGAGTTACGCCATGCTCTTGTTTTAAGAATTTGACGGCTTCGCCGTGCTTAGCAAATGCTTTAGCTTTCAATATTTTCTTCCACTCTTCCAGCGACTTACCTGTCTTCTCAGGCATATTACTGATCATCGTTTGTAGCGCTTGGTCCATTTTATCGGGTCATATTGTTTATATCAATCACTATAATCAACATTTATTCTTCAATTCCGAGTTTATATAGCATTGTATTAATCTGTGCTTGTGCCTCCTTAAAAAACTGATGGGCTTTTCCTTCTTGCAGCGTAGCTATAGCAGCTTTTTTGTCGTCAAGTTCTACTTGGATGTGAGCTTGAGTGACTAAGTATTTCGGGAGTGCTGCATAATCATAGGCGAGCAATGCATACCGTAAAGCATCCTTATGGCTATCTGGATCGTCATATATTTTGATGATGTTTTGTGCAATGTCATTCAAGCGATCAGCTATTTTGATGCCGTTGAAGTGTTGGTCTTTGAAGAAATGGATCGAGCTTGTGTCGACAGTATTTTGATCATTATCACTAAAAGCATTCCTCCACGCACTTTGGCTTTCAGCATCTTGCTTATCGATATCGTTGATAAACTCTGGACTATGAGGCATGATATATTGGGTAATCATGGAGTCAGCGAGAGGTTTGTAATGATCGGCCATTCGATGATACTCATAGTAATCGAGTCGGTCGGTCTGTAACTCTTTGGTGATTTCTGAATCGGGAGTTTGATTATTGGAAAAGCTGGAGTTTAGTTCAGTTCTCATCCTTGAGATTCGTCTATATACGGGGTAATCATCACTTTTTAACGCTGCTCTAAATTTATATCGTAATACATCAGAAAGTGCATTGTTAACTTTTGACCTAGTTTGTATGGATTTGAAGTTTAATTGGTTTATTGGTTCTTGGGCATCTATTAGCTTTTGAAGGATGTCGACATCCATATCTTCATGACTATTGATCGCAAGTACTTCTGCATAGTCTGTCCATAGTGAGTCATTGCTATCCTTGAGTTGATTGATCATTTGATCTGTCAGCACTGTTTTCTCCTCGATGTTAAAATCAGCCAATTGCTTAAGTATGTCGTTGCTTTCGTCAAGACTGAGCGTTGATAAGTCGAGACCTTCTAATGGATTGTCAGCTATGAAATCTATTATAGACTGAGTCAAGTTCATGAAACTCTTGGCGTCCTTATACCCCGAAGGGCTTGCGATTAGCTTTCCAGATGGATCGAGGAAGAGGTAGGTAGGATAAGCCACCACTCCGAGTCGCCGGGCGTCAGCTTTATATTTGATGTCATCGGCATCCCATTTGACGCTGACAAATTTTTCATTTAACAAGCGGCCCACGGCCTCATCTTGAAACGTAGTCTTGTCCATTTGCTTGCATGGACCGCACCAGGTGGTATAGACATCAATAAAGACGGGTTTCCCCGATTCTTGACCTTCAAAGAGCTCGACAAAAGAATCAGATTCAAATTGCACTTGCGCATCGAGGGAAAAGCTAAGCGCAGCGAAGAATAAAAGCATAAAAGATCGTCTCATAATTTTCAGTTGTGATCGTAACAAGATAGAGATTAATGGCTTGTGATGCCATAGCATATGTCTAATAGTGGAATCATATAGACGAACACCCGACCTCACAGGATCAGGCAATGAAATTCCTTATTATGTTGGATACAGCCTCGGCTTGTTCATATACCATAAAATGGCTACCGCCTTCGATGAGATGGGTGGACTCACTATGCCACGTCTTTACGATTCGATCTTTGGTGCCTATGAGATTGACCTTGGCGATACCTGGAGCAAGCTCATGGTCTTGCTGATAGATTTTTTCAATAGACCAATTCATTAAAATCATATCAGTTGATTTCACCATTTCCTGAATTATAGATCTGCTTGAGCTTGTTCCTGAATTCAGGAAGTTGGCTACTAAGTTTGCGACGAGATCAGATTTTGCATTAGGTATCAACTTATGAAGCCTGTAAGCCAGTGCTTTGTTGAAAACCATCTTCAAGTCATCCTTTGTTCTAAAGCTAGAAATGAGGATGACTTTATCTATTCCGACAATCTCAGCGATCTGCTGCGCTATCAACCCACCAAAAGAAAGTCCCACAAGCAAGTCTCCCTGTTGGATGTTATATTGATCGATAAGCCTCTGGCAATAGCTGTGTAAAGATTCATTATCATGATTTCTCAGCCATTCTATGAATATCTTATTAGTTCCAAAATCTCCGAGTTTGGAGAATGCCTTCTCGTCTGCACCAAGGCCAGATATGAAAAATTGGTTCTTCACTAAATTGAATTCATCCTATGATTAGAACGGCATAGCAGGTCTGCTATTACTCTTTAGACAAGGTCTGCTCTTTGGAGGGCAATAACTTCCTTAGGCTATAGTATGACAATAGTTGACCTTCCTTTTGACGATCAAACTGGTAGATCATACCTATCTTCTGTAAGAGCCTGATAGAGCTATGATTATCGGATAAAGTAATTCCAATTATATTTTCGTATTTGTTTGATGAGGTGATCTTTTCGAGATAGGATTTGGTAGTTTCGAGGGCGTAACCTTCTTTTTCAAACTCTGGTAGTAGGGCAAATCCAATATCAGGAAATGCTTCATCTTCTCACTTAAGGAGGGTGACAACGCACAGGATTACCTGATCCTAATAGTTCAATGACGTTATAATATGTGTTGCTCTTGTCGAGTATATTTTGAACATAGCGTTCAGCAGACTCAATGTTGGTGACGTTCCTATCCCAAATGAATCTAAGCCAGCCTTCAGCGTTGACTAAGTTGAGAATGAACCCAGCATCAGTCAAAGTTATTGGCCTTATTCTCAGCCTTTTCGTTTCTATTTGTATGTGCACTTATGCGTTTTCTTGTTGACGAGCAGTTTATGCTATGCTGAAGATATAAAAACACTAATTATTTTTATTTAATTAACCTACTGATTATCAGGGGTATAAATGTGTATTTCCGATTATTTACGAAAATAACCGATTATAAACGGATATATTTTGTTTTTCGCTTTTGGATGCCCTCACCTTTGAGTCGTCGATAGATATCACATCGATAATTTTTTATTTTATCCGATCCGTTAGTCGCGGATTATAAAACATTCACATTATGAATTCACTTAGAAATCAAGTACAGCTTATCGGCCACATCGGTCAAGACTTAGAGACAAGATCATTCGAAACGGGCATGACATTAGCGAAGGCACCATTGGCCACCAATGATTACTATCGCAACAATCAAGGTGAAAAAATCCAAGATACACAATGGCACAACATTGTCGCATGGGGTAAGACGGCTGAGCTCATGCAACAGATGGTTAAGAAAGGTGACGAACTCGCCGTAAAAGGCAAGCTCATGCATCGCAAGTATGAAGACTCCAATGGGCAGACCAGATATGTTACAGAGGTAGTCGTCAATGAATTTATTAAGCTCGGTAAGAAAGAAAGCACCGCAGCCTAAGTTCTTAGATATACCCATATCAGCGCCAAGTTTTTAGTAAGCTTGGCGCTTTTCTACTTTTTGTAGATCAGTCTTTGGCAGTACAAGATCATTTCCTTATTGATACTTATATAGCGCCATCTTTTGCTCGCCGGCTTCAATCTTGATGTCTACATGATTATCAGCTGGTGGAAGCGGACAGGTGGCATAGGGCGTAAATACACATGGTGGATTTTCCGCCATGTTGAAATCGATATAGGTTTGGCCTTTTCCATCAGCCTTCTTGGGATACAAGTATCGCCCGCCATCATAAGTCTCAAATCCTGTTGTCTGATCAGAGATAATGACAAAGTAGCTATCTGCATCATTGTCCATGGCCTTAAGCTGGTAACCAGTACCGTCAATCTCAAAATTAAGGTACCCAGCAAATGCGTGATTGAAAGTCATATTGAGAATATTATCATAGATTATGCGGTCTGAGCTATCTGCGGGGATGAACTCGGCAGGAATATTCCACTTCTGATTGATTGGAAAATTGGGTACGCTCAGTAGTTTGGATCTATACTCACTCAACGTATCCTTCATCCTGAGATAAGTCTCTTCACCGCGCTCAATCAGGTGCCACTGATAGCTCTGCCAGGAGACCGTAGTAGGGCCATTTTCCTCTCTGTCGGTGAGCAGTTCAATTTCTGAGTTGATATCTACATCATCTACTCTTGCGTGCAGACCATCTTCCATTTTGAGCAAGTACTGATCATCTTCATATCTGATCTGACCCATAATGGCTGGAGCGTTTCCTTCGACGATTAAGTCATTGTCCGCAGCAGAGCCAAAAGACACGGTGTCTCTCGTCATAGTATATAACCCTATCACGGATGGCCAAGCATAGGGTGCTTGCAATTCATTAAGTCGTTCTGCTTGCCATTGCTCAATGTCCTGCCGATAGTTGTCTTCACAACTCACCAAAAGGCACATAAGAAAGGATAACATGATTAGCTTCACTAGTGTATTCATGGAAGGGTCTATTTCTTATTTAGTTAGATCAAATACTCGTCCTACAAGCTGGTATTGATAGCATGATTTTAAGTGATCTTTATTTTTGGTTTCATTGTTGCTTCTTCATCATACGAGCGTCACAATAAATCATCGTGTCATCTAAGATAGTACATACCAAGGTAGACGGAAGAAATCTAAAGCTTACTAACCTAAGCAAGATCATCTATCCTGAGCTCAGTATTCCTAAGGCGGAGATAATCCAGTATTTCCTAAAGATGGCACCGCATATTATTCCCTTCATCAGGGAGCGCCCAATGACCTTAATAAGATACCCCGATGGTGTAACGGCACATCAATTTTACAGTAAAAGCAGGCCAGATTATGCGCCTGATTGGATGGAGAGCATCCAGATCACACATGATAATCGCAGTATTGACTACATAT
>CAZJTO010000006.1:20701-24815 GCA_964548935.1 uncultured Saprospiraceae bacterium | reverse complement strand
TCTTTATGCAAACAATTTAGTTATTGAACCTTGAATCCACAAAAAAAGGGGCAGATGATCATCTGCCCCTTTGATTAAATCTAGTTATCGTAGATTATTCTCCGCCTTCTAGGCTTTCGAGTTTGTCTTTATACATATTAGACTTCTCAAAATTGTCTTGTCTTGCAAAAATTTCTTTGAGTGCGATAATCGTATTTCTATCGGCACTATTAATGGTGTCTGCTTTCAAGAAGTAGGGCAATGCTTGCGCGAATAAATCAGCCATTGTGGTCTTGAGTTCGTTATACTTTGCTTCACCAGCTTTGCTGAAGTCATTCGCAACCTCATTAAGAGCAGGCGTATATCCCGCTGCCTTGTTGTAATATAAGGCACCTAAGCTATAATTGATATCAAAATCTTCTGGTGCTTTGTTTAGAGCTCTCTGATAATAGGTCAGTGCATTTTCGAAGTACTCGTTAGCCTTATCTGTTTCACCAGCTTCATTAGACTTAACTTGAAGTTGGTCATACACTTGGCCTAATGTCAAAATAAGAGATTGATTGTCAGGCTCTTTTTCTAAAGCTTGGTCAAGATTTTCTATCATCTTACTAAGTTCTCCTAGAGCTAAGTAATGATTAATCTCAGAGAACAGGAGTCCTGAGTCATCGGGAAATTTTTCCCTTCCTTCTTCTAAGAATGGTAATCCAGCTTCAGTATTATCTAGAGCTTTATTAGACTCATAAATTAGCTGATAGATAGAAGGATCACTATAGTTTTCTTCTAATGCACTTGAGAGGTAGTCGATCGAGCCTTGAAAGTTATCAGCGTAGAAAGCTGTTAATCCTGTAAAGAATTTCTTTTCTCCTAACTGACCTTCAACATCCAATCTACTTGTTTGTCCTTGAGATTTCAATAGCTCACTTAATGACATCTCTGCAACAAAATTGTCATATGCTCCAGCATAGTTTTGTAACTGATACTGGTCAATTCCAATATTATTTAATAACTCTTCTGTCTGGACTAGCCCAGACATTACTTTCTTGATATCACCCTTTTTAGAGGCCAACTCTAAAGCTTTGTTGTACGCCTCATAAGCGCTTAACCCTACTGTTGGATCTGATAAATTAGCGGCAGGGTTTATCAATTTTCCTTTAATCTGAGCATCTCCAGAATTATAAAAGATGTCTCCTCGTGTAATCCATGCTTTGGCACTTGAAGCTACTTTAGAATCCTTGAATGCTTCAGCAATATGCGTTTTTGCCGTCTCTAATGCTTCAGGATTACCAAATGGGTCTGCACTGAACTCACTGAATGCTTTTGATGCTTCCTTTAAGCTTTTATCACCTTGTGCAATTGATGACTGTGTTATCATAAAGGTGACCAATACTAATCCGATTAACCTTTTCATTACTAATATTTTGTTTCAACTATTATTTACGTAGTCGTGACGGTCTCTAACCTAATCACATGATTAATAAAATCTTAAAAATAATATTTTGAAATGTTAACATGCTATTATTCTTCTTCAGAATCTTCTCCTCTTGCGTCTCGTACAACTCCGATGTCTGCGATCTTGTCTTTATTACCGATATTTATCACCTTCACTCCTTGAGTGGCTCTACCCATAATTCTGAACTCGCCGGCATTAATCCTGATCACAATGCCACTCTTAGTCGTTACGATCAAGTCATCATCATCTGAGATGCCTTTAATGGCAAATACGCTACCTGTCTTATCTGTTACGTTTAGTGTCTTTACCCCCTTGCCACCTCTATTCGTCTTGCGGTAATCCTCTTTATCAGATCGCTTACCATATCCCTCGTCACTCACCACGAATACGCTCGTCATTAAGTCGTCCTGTGGAATGCACACCATTCCTACCACTTCATCTTTATCGTTATCAAGGGTTATGCCCTTAACGCCCGCTGCACTACGCCCCATAGCACGAACTTTACTTTCATCAAATCTAATCGCTCGACCACCACGATTAGCTAGGAATACGTCGTTGGCCCCATCAGTAAGTTTTACTTCAAGCAACTGATCGCCTTCATTGATCGTGATCGCATTGATTCCATTCGTTCTAGGACGGCTAAATGCTTCTAGATTTGTTTTTTTAATGATCCCCTTCTTCGTACAGAACATGATGAAGTGATCATCTAAGAACTCTTTATCCTTCAGATCTTTGACGATGATGTAACCCTTGACATTATCGTCTTTAGGGATGGCGATAATATTTTGAAGCACACGTCCTGAGGCATTCTTGGAGGCTTCAGGTACTTCGTAAACTCTAACCCAGAAACACCTGCCCTGCTCTGTAAATAAGAGTAAATAGTTATGTGTATCTGCTACAAATAAGTGCTCTACAAAATCGGTGTCACGAGTTTTACTTCCTTTGGAGCCTCGACCACCTCTGCCCTGCGATTTATATTCTAGGGCTTTTGTTCTTTTGATATAACCGAGATTAGAGATGGTTATGACCACCTCGTCGTTAGGAATCATGTCTTCTATAGATATTTCCCCATCGGCATGTGAGATCTGCGTGCGACGATCATCACCAAATGTTTCCCTAACCTCTGCTAACTCGTCTTTAAGAATAGTCTTTCTACGACCTTCATTTTCTAAGATGTCCTTGTAGTCAGTGATTTTTGCCATTAGCTCATCATACTCGAGCTGTACTTTTTCGCGCTCAAGACCAGTAAGCTTCATCAATCTCATGTCGAGGATCGCTCTGGCCTGTAACTCGCTTAATTTGAAGGTTTTCATTAAGCCTTCTCGAGCGGTCTCTACATCTTTGGAATTTCTGATTAAGGCAATGACCGCATCAAGATTGTCAAGTGCAATGAGCAATCCTTCCAGTATATGAGCACGCTCTTCTGCCTTGCGCAGGTCATACTGCGTCCGTCGGGTGATAACTTCTAATCTAAACTTGACGAACTCCTCCATCAATTGCTTCAGATTAAGAGTCAGCGGTCGTCCATTCACAAGGACAACATTATTGACTCCGTATGAAGTTTGGAGTGGTGTAAACTTATAGAGTTGACTGATTACCACATTGGCAATCGCGTCCATCTTGAGGTCTAAGACGATCCGAACACCATGACGATCTGACTCATTTCGAATAGCAGATATGCCTTTTATCTTTTCTGCCTCTACAGCATCCTTGATTTTTATCTCAAGAGTCTGTTGATTAACCTGATACGGTATCTCAGTGATAACAACCTGATCTCGCCCATTACGAGTTGTTTCTACTTCGACCTTACCTCGAAGTACTATTCTCCCTCTTCCTGTCTCAAAGGCATTCTTGATTCCCTCAGTACCATAGATGATACCTCCGGTCGGGAAATCTGGACCTTTTACGTACTCCATCAGGCCATCAGTGTCGAGCTCAGGATTGTCAACCAGAGCTGTAATACCATCGATGATCTCTCGTAGATTGTGTGGCAACATGTTAGTCGCCATACCCACTGCGATACCCGTTGCTCCATTGACAAGCAGGTTTGGATATCTTGTTGGCATGACTGTAGGCTCCGAGAGAGAGTCATCAAAGTTTAGCTGAAAGTCTACAGTATCTTTTTTGAGATCAGCTACGATCTCGTCACTGAGTTTACTTAGGCGTGCCTCAGTATATCTCATAGCCGCTGGGCCATCACCTTCGATAGAACCAAAGTTGCCTTGCTTGTCCACAAGGGGATAGCGCATATTCCACTCTTGTGCGAGACGCACCATGGCATCATATACCGAACCGTCACCGTGTGGGTGATACTTACCGAGTACCTCTCCTACGATTCTTGCAGACTTCTTGTGTGGTTTAGTGATCGTAAGGCCTAAGTCCGACATACCATAAAGTATGCGTCGATGGACAGGCTTAAGTCCATCACGGACATCTGGAAGGGCACGTGATACAATTACAGACATAGAGTAGTCGATATACGCCGACTTCATTTCATCCTCTATATTGATAGGAATTATACGCTCATTCTCTGCCATATACTACTTGCTTTGATTATATAGTTTTTCAACTAAGAAATAACACCAATTGAATTCAAAAACGATGCTATCCAAAATGGCTACAAAAATACTCTTTTATTAAGGAAAATAGAATATCTAAAGCATTGATAATCACAGGATCAAAGTC
>CAZJTO010000006.1:0-20601 GCA_964548935.1 uncultured Saprospiraceae bacterium | reverse complement strand
CGATCTATGGCCAGATCAACAGGGGCAACTACAACTACCTTGATTACAAGAATAAAGATTATTACTTCGGAATCTCTCTCGGGCTTAACACCTCACAACATCAGGTGTTTCACTCTCGGGAGTTCATTGATAATACCAATTTCCTCCGAGCTCAAGGAGCTCCAGCAGGAGGATTCAATGTACAAGGTATCGTGAATTATAAGATCGGAGATTTCTTTGATATCAGGACGTTGCCTGGGTTTACATTTGCCACGAGGCATATAGATTTTCAGTCCACTGAAGATGCGATTACCGCTTTACCACCACGGACAACCATAGAGTCCATATTTGTTAATATACCGTTTCTGGTAAGGTTTAAATCGGCCCCATACAGAGACAAGCGTGCTTACATTGTAGCAGGAATCAACTATTCGTTTGATGTAGCCTCTAACTCCAGGTCACGAGGAGCAGAAGAATTGATACAGATAGATCCTCATGATTTTCAGATCGAAGCTGGAATTGGAATGCAGTTTTTCTTTCCCTATTTCATATTGTCGCCAGAAATCAAGTTTTCGCAAGGCATCAACAATACCTTACTCTTCAATAATCAGATTGAAGAATCTACCATCATCGAGAAACTTCTGAGTAGAGTGCTTACTTTCTCATTTCATTTCGAAGGATAGGACTCCAATACAGACTGCCACAGATCTGGTAACGTCTTCGTAAGTCCAGTATAGAGTTGTAGGAAGTTTGCATTGAGCAGGTCATAATTTTCAAACATCTCAACAACGGCTCCTTGAAAATCACTGTCAAAGCGTGTGCGAGCATCCATCCGCTTCATGACTCCTAACATTCCTTCTTGACTTTGATAGACATAAAGGTATCGGTGATTGACTAGATTCTCAACATGTCGTTTGTGTTTGCCATCTGTTAATGAAGGAAGCATAAGCTCAAACTGGCTATAAACGTGCTGTTCAAAGTGATCAAATGACTGAGTCATTAATCTTACCCAGTTATGACATAAGAAATGATCATGTAAGATGTCTACTATGACCGAGGCATATCGACCATGGTTAGGTTTAAATAATTCTACCGATTGTAGAAACGACGGATGAGCATCAGTAAAGGCGTCTATTTTTCGATGGAGATGTATACCTCGCATAAACTCTATATCTAAGGACTTGGTCTCGGTGATAGATATATCGTCTGCAATGAAATTACCTAACATGATGTACGGATCATCAAGTGATAAGCATAGATGGGCGAGGTAATTCATATCCCAAATATGTGTAAGATTAAAATATCTTTGGCATCTTTTTGTGGATAAAACTGTAGATCATGTCTCTTAAATGTGGAATTGTAGGGTTGCCAAACGTCGGTAAATCAACTCTGTTCAATGCATTAACAAATGCAAAAGCGCTTGCGGCTAATTACCCATTCGCTACCAAAGACCCAAATGTAGGTGTGATCACTGTTCCTGATAACAGATTACAAGCTTTATCAGATATAGTTTCTCCTCAGAAGATTATCCCTACAACTGTAGATATCGTGGATATCGCCGGCTTAATTAAAGGTGCGAGTCAAGGCGAGGGATTAGGAAATCAATTCTTGGCTAATATCCGAGAAGTTGATGCCATCATACATGTTGTTAGATGCTTTGACGATGATAACATCGTCCATGTTGATGGGAATGTAGACCCCGTAAGAGATAAGGACATCATCGATACAGAGCTCCTCCTCAAGGATATTGATGGTCTTGATAAAAGACTGGAGAAATTGCAAAAGGCCGCTAAGAGCGGAGCCAAAGATGATAAAGCACGATATGAGTTTGCTAAGGAGTTGAAGGAATTCTTAGAAACAGGTAAACCAGCCCGTGCATATGATGTACCGGAGCTACATACTGACTTGTTTCATGAGTTCTATTTGCTAACCGCCAAACCGATCCTATACGTCTGTAACGTCGATGAAAACAGTGCTAAAGCAGGAAATGACTATGCGGCTAAGTTGATGGATCATGTAAAAGATGAAAATGCTGAAGTGATCTTAATATCTGCAGCTATAGAAGCTGAGATCATTCAGTTGGATTCCGATGAGGAAAAACTGATGTTCTTGGAAGAAATGGATTTGACTGAGCCTGGAGTAAATCGATTGATCCACTCCAGTTATAAGTTGTTGAACCTAATCACCTACTTTACCGCCGGAGAGAAAGAGGTCAGGGCGTGGACGGTACTAAGAGGATCTACAGCTCCGCAAGCTGCTGGTGTGATCCACACTGATTTTGAGAAAGGATTTATTCGTGCAGAAGTAATCAAATATGCCGATTACATCGAGCATGGTTCTGAAGCGAAAGTGAAAGAAGCTGGAAAATTAGGCGTAGAAGGCAAAGATTATATCGTCGTCGATGGCGATGTGATGCACTTTAGGTTTAATGTATAGCACTCAATTTGAGCATCATCGATCCTTCGTGCATGCTCCTCAGTTAAGAGAAATGGATAATAAGTGTAAGATGTCAGCAACTGTCTTTACTGAACATAATTAGCAAATAAAAAAGCGGGCTTATCACAAAAGCGTTCAATGCTTCGTTTCCCTAGCATGATACGTTTGACACCTGGTTTAAAGCTTATTCTTTTCCTTTTTATAATCCTACTATTCGGTTGTGCTGAAGAAGACGCAGAAGTTCAGCAGGACTTCAGCATCGCCATTGAAGAATTTGATATCACCTATGGTAGTGATGAGTTGCAAACCTATGATCTATTTCTACCATCAGGAAGATCTAGTACAACAACTGACCTAGTCCTGCTCATACATGGAGGAGGTTGGACATCCGGTGATAAGAGCGACATCGATGGTATAGTTGATCTATTGCAATCGACCATGCCCGATTACGCTATTGCCAATATGAATTACCGACTTGATATTGATCCAAATGAGTTATTTGTTGATCATATGGATGATGTGGATGCTGTAATCAATAACCTGATGGAGCAGAGTAATGAGCTTGGTATAAGTAACGATATTATGTTGGCAGGAATCAGTGCAGGCGGGCACATGACCCTACTCTATGCCTACTCGAGAAATGAAAATGACTATGTAAAGCTTGCTGGCAATATTATCGGCCCAACTAATTTTTTGGATCCGTCATATGTGGATTCTGACAATCCAACGTTTATTGCTACAATCTCTGCTATTGTGGCAGCAACCGGCAGGCCGCTTACGGATACAGATTTTTACAATGCGGTGAGTCCGATACACTTCGTGGATAACTCAACTATTCCTACCATTCAGTTTTTAGGTGATGAAGATCCGCTGATCCCAGTCACTCAGGGTACATCATTACAAGATGAATTAAACAACTCTGGTATTGCCAATGACCTGATTATCTATGAAGGGGAAGGCCACGGATGGACAGATCCTGATAACTGGACAGATACAGCAGAGCGGTTTGCTGCATTCGTTGACGCTAATATGTAGCCTGTTTTAGAGTAATGTAATCGACTAATTTTAGAATCTACCGATACATAACCTCTTTAACTGCCTTAATCACTTTAGTAGGATTAGGCATATACTCCTCTACGAATGGAGCGGCATATGGTAACGAGGTATCAGCGGCATTTACACGAGTCACAGGCGCATCGAGATAATCAAATGCGTATTTCTGGATCTCGTAAGCAATCTCCGCACTAACACCTGCAAATGGCCATGACTCATCAACAACGACCAGTCTGTTAGTCTTCTTAACCGATGTTACAATGGTCTCATGATCCAGTGGTCTGATCGTCCGGAGATCAATTACTTCAGCACTGATACCTTCTTTCTCTAATTCTGCTGCGGCAGCTTTAGAGACTTCCATCATCTTGTTATATGAAACTATAGTGACATCCGTACCTTCTTTTCTGATGGCTGCTACGCCTATAGGTGTTAAGTACTCTTCTTCAGGTACTTCTCCTTTTAGACCATATAACATTTCAGATTCCATGAAGCATACGGGATCGTTATCACGGATGGCGGATTTAAGGAGTCCTTTAGAATCCTTGGGATCAACTATAGATATCACTTTGAGGCCAGGCGTATTCGCCATCCAACTCTCAAATGTTTGTGAGTGTTGTTGTCCCAATTGCCCTGCGGCACCAGATGGCCCTCTGAACACAATGGGACAGTTGTACTGGCCAGCGGACTGCGATAACGTTTTAGCGGCATTGTTCACAATCTGATCAAACGCCAATACCGCAAAGTTCCAAGTCATGAACTCAACGATCGGTCTTAATCCGTTCATCGCAGCACCCACGCCGATTCCAGCAAAACCGAGCTCTGCAATAGGTGTGTCAATGACACGCTGTGGTCCGAACTCAGCCAACATACCTTTACTGACCTTGTATGCTCCATTATACTCTGCAACTTCTTCTCCCATGAGAAAGACATCTTTGTCTCTTCTCATCTCTTCGCTCATTGCCTCCCCGAGGGCTTCTCTCAATGTGATCACTCTACTCATGATGACGGATGGTATTTTGTACAAAAATAGTATTCTGAACGTGTAATGGAAGAGCTAAGCTTAGTTTTTGAGCAGTTCTTCGGGTTTAACGTTTCCAAAGTTTCCAGAGCTCATTAATAAATAGATTTCATAGTTGCCCTTAACACTGTCGAGCATAGATTCTAAAGCAGCTACTCGATCTATGACTGTAATACTAGAATGATTGAAACAACTCGCGATAAAGTCAATACTGATGGGAGGTAGTCTTTTTCTAGCAACAACCTCAGGATCATAAAATACGATTGCCTGATCAGCTCCGTCAAGAGTACTTATATACTGTCGTATAAACTTCGCATTGAGGCTACTATACGTATGCAGTTCTAATACGGCCAGGATATTGGACTGTGCATATCGTTCTCTCACTGCTAACACTGTCGCCTTGACTTTAGATGGAGCATGAGCAAAATCGCGATAAATTATGGGGTCATTACAAACTAAGGACAGTCTTTTGTCAACGCCTGAGAAGTCGGAGATCGCAGTGAGAAACTGCGTAGCTGTTACACCGATCTGCATGCATGCTATCATAGCGGCATTTAGATTGGCTCGATTGTGCGCACCAAATACACTAACTGCGTATTCTTTTGCATCATATAGGATTCCTGCATCTGAACTTTCCAGTGGGATGTAGCCATACTTTTGAAGATTGGCAGTTTCTGCAATGAGTTGCTTGAGCTGTTCATCTCGCTGATCATAGATGATGACAGCATTGTCTTCCATTGACTGATAGAGACTTTTGAATTGTGCTAGATAGTTGTCATAAGTTGGGAATACATTCATATGATCCCAGGCTACGCCTGTGGTAATTACGATATCGCCACGATAGTGTAACATTTTAGGACGATCATCTACTCTGCTGCTGAGATATTCATCACCTTCCACAACGGCATATTCTGCATCCTCACTTAGTCTTACCATCCGATCAAAGCCGTCAATTAGCCCACCAACTAGATAATCAAATGAAACCCCTAATTCTTTTAAAGCATACATGATCATCGCAGTAGTGGTCGTCTTACCGTGGCTCCCTGTGACGACTATCTTCTTTTTAGTTGCAATATGTTTGGCTATATATTCGGGAAATGACTCAATACGTAGTCCTAATTCTTGTGCTTTCAGTAATTCAGGATTGTCAAGCTGGGCATGCATGCCTAGAATGATTAGATCGATATCCTCATGTATTTTTGAGGTATTCCAGCCCATCTGCTGAGGTAAAAGATCAACAGAAGCTAATCGACTGTGGGCAGGTTCATATATCTCATCATCGGAGCCAGAGACTTGATACCCAAGCGCTTGTAACTCCATTGCTAAATTGTGCATGATGCTGCCGCCGATTGCAATTAAATGTATAATCATTGATATAAATACGTATTATAAATATATTTAATATGATATAGGATAATTTCGCAAAATATAAATAAGTTTGTACCGTTTAACTACCATCAAATTATTCAAGATGAAAAAGAATAGGAAGCAGATCGTACAAATGACTTTTGCAGTATTAGCAATCATAACGTTGAGTTCGTGTAATAGAGGAACAGGATGTCCATCAAATTTTGATATCCAGCCGATCTTTAGCTTTTTTGGATTCTAAGCAGAATAGGCCAAATCATATAAGTCATCATTTATCGGACGATGGCAGTTCTACCTTGTACTCTGATCTTTATCAGGCGCACTACCATAGTACGCATGGAGCGATTCAAGAATCCATGCATATCTTCATTAATCATGGACTAAATGCCCAAACTGTTAATCCTATTGACATATTGGAGTATGGTCTTGGGACAGGTCTAAATCTGTATCTCACAGCAAAATATTGTGCCAATCGACAGGTGAACTACAAGTCACTTGAATTACATCCTATACAAGACTCATTGTTAACTCAATTGAATTATACCGAGACTGATGAAGATTCTCGTTTGTTCAATCAGATACATGGATCGAGTTGGGGTACATGGCACCAACTTACAGAAGACTTCGCATATTATAAGGCCAACATGAAGTTTGAAGACTATCATCCAGTTGGGAGCTACGATCTCATTTTATATGACGCTTTTGCACCAAGCTCTCAAGAGCATTTATGGAATGTCGATATGATGACTATATGCTATAAGGCACTGAAGAAAGATGGTTTTCTAATTACCTATTGTGCTAAGGGCAGTTTTAAAAGAGCGCTTAAGGAGGTAGGCTTTGAAGTGATCAGTCTGCCCGGACCTCCTGGTAAAAGAGAAATGACAAAGGCTGTCAAAAGTTAATTATCTTTCGGCATCTACTTACATAATATCAAATTATATAGCCATGATGAAGTTAGCGTTACACTGGAAAATCATACTGGGCATGGTGCTCGGGGTATTCGCAGGTTATTTAGCCGTACAGATCAGTGGAGGCAGTCAATTTATCATTAACTGGGTCAAGCCATTTGGTACAATTTTCATCAATACACTGAAGCTCATAGCTGTCCCGCTCATTGTGGCCTCATTGGTGAAAGGAATATCTGATTTGCAAGATATTTCTAAGTTATCCTTGATGGGAGGTCGGACAATTGCCATCTACCTCCTCACCACATTTTTCGCAGTAACTACCGGACTTGTCATTGTAAACGTTGTTAAGCCTGGAAACTTAATCAAGGAAGAAACGCGACAATCCTTGCTGGAGAGTTATACTGACGCAGCCGGTGGCAAAATAGCCATGGCTTCTGATCAACAGACTAGTGGCCCCCTACAGGCCTTAGTTGACCTAGTGCCGAGTAACTTGTTTCATGCGCTGACCGATAATGGAAGTATGCTACAAGTGATCTTCTTCGTGATCTTTTTCAGTATAGGATTAATATTGATAGATCCTAAAAAAGCCAAACCTGTCAAGGACTTCTTTGATGCACTTAATGAAGTAATTCTCAAGATGATTGATCTCATCATGTTAGCAGCGCCTGTGGGTGTATTTGCCTTGATGGCCACTATTGTTGCTGAATCTCCAAGTGCAGATATCTTCAAAGCGCTGATCGGATATTCATTCACAGTACTATTAGGTTTATCTGTATTGATATTTGTCTTTTATCCTTTCTTGGTACGCACATTTACAGGTCGATCGATCATATCCTTTTTTAAAGGTATAAGCCCAGCACAGCTTTTGGCATTTTCTACAAGTAGCAGTGCTGCTACCCTACCCGTAACGATGGAGCGTGTTGAAGAGCACTTAGGTGTCGATAAGGAAGTGTCAAGTTTTGTTTTGCCTATAGGGGCTACAATCAATATGGATGGTACGAGCCTTTACCAAGCCATAGCTGCAGTATTTATAGCCCAAGCTTATGGTATTGACCTGACCATTGGGGCTCAGTTAGGGATTGTCGCAACAGCCTCTCTGGCATCTATAGGATCTGCTGCAGTACCAAGTGGAGGTCTTGTGATGTTAGTGATCATATTGGGGCAAGCTGGTATTCCTGAGGCGGGACTTGCACTGATATTTGCAGTGGATAGACCACTCGACATGTGTAGGACAGTAGCCAATATAACCGGTGACGCAACGGTTTCAATGTTAGTAGGTAAGTCGCTCAATAAACTTGGTGATCCCGAAGCCAAAAATTGGGACGATCATTATAAAAAGTAATATATAATAACACTATGGAAGGGAAATTATTAGGTATTGGATCACGTGTAAATCATCCCGCTTACGATGACGGAGTAATTATTGGATTGTCGAGTACGTCATACAAAGTCTGTTTCGTCAAGTATGGTATCAAAAGTCTTGGCAAGGAGTATAGCAGTTGGGAGGTGATCGAATCAGTTGATGGCGAAGCCGAATTGACCTATAACAATCTTGAGAAATCATTAATAAAGATTCTCAGCGAATGGGGAGATGTAAACAGAACCGTAGATCTGGGTGATAAGTGGATCGGTGGAACACTCATCCTCCAACCTGGTGAAGATGGTCTTAAATCCAAAGAACTTCCCATCGATACGTTCTTTCATAAGATAGTAATGGTCAGAGATCGCTTGAGAGTGATGGAGCAGAGGATTAATAGCAGTAAGATGACCGATGAGGAGAAAGTAAATTTACAACAGTATATCACCCGTATATACGGCAGCTTGACAACGTTCAACGTCTTGTTCAAGCATAAGGAAGATGGTTTTACTGGAGAAAAAACATAATCTATGCGCACCACTATTCTATTCATACTGTATGTAGTCCTATTTGATTCATGCATTGAGATTGCTCAACCCTTTACACAGATTCCGCCTGGAGTCTGGAGAGCTGAGTTAGAGTTAGATGAAGGGGTTCATCTCCCGTTCAACTTTGAAGTCAAGTATGATGAATCAGACCAACTGTCCATTGAATTGATCAATGGTGAGGAGCGTATAGCAGTAGGTGATGTTTCCTTTGGTAAGAATCCGAAATTACTGGACACGATTAGGATGAACTTTCCGCTGATGGATAGCTATATCCGTGGGATATATAAAGAGAATGTAATTGAAGGTTATTGGAATGTCAATTACAAAGACAACTATAGGGTTCCATTTGTAGCATACTTTGGTCAGAAGCATCGATTTACGCAAACCACCAAAGCGCCAGCTATGGATGTCACTGGAAAGTGGAAAACGACTTTTGAAGTAGAGACTGCTGATCAATATCCAGCGATTGGGGAGTTTGCAGCCGATAAAAACAAGGTTGCCGGAACATTTCTAACCGAGACAGGAGACTACCGATTCCTCGATGGCGAAGTACAAGGTGATAAATTCATGTTGTCATGTTTTGATGGGTCACACGCTTTTCTTTTCACCGCAGATATTACAGAAAGTAAATCCATGATTGGTAAGTTTTATTCAGGCTCACATTATCAGACTAATTGGATTGCTCATCAGGACGAATCTGCAACGTTGACGAATCCGTATGAACTAAGCAAAGCGATAGATGGCTCAAAAGCGATCAATTTCTCACTTCCTTCTACTGATGGAAGTTTGATCTCTCTTGACGATGATCAATATAAAGGCAAACCTAAACTGATTAAAATCATGGGGACATGGTGCCCAAACTGTCTTGACGAGTCTAAATTTTTGTTGGACTATAAAAAGAAAAATCCAGAAGTAGATATACCCATCATTGCAATAGCCTTTGAGAAATATCGAGATGATAAAAAGGCACTGGACATATTATCCAAGTATAAAGAGCGGTTGAATATTCCTTATGACATTGTCCATGGCGGTTATTATGATAAGTCAGAGGCAACGGCAAAACTCGGGTTCCTCGATAAGGTGATCTCCTATCCTACGCTGATATTTGTTAATAAAGACAATCAGATCACCAAGGTTCATACGGGGTTTTCAGGTCCTGCTACCTCACAGTATGAAGACTTTGTTAGGGATTTTGATCGAGATGTACGAAACCTAATCCAATAAACATGAGTGGCCAACCACATAAATTAGTGCTAATCACAGGAGCAACTGCAGGCATAGGTAAAGCGACAGCTAAAATATTTGCCAAACATGGATGCAACCTGATCATAACAGGTCGTCGCACTCAACGTCTTGAAGAGCTTAAAAAACGACTTGAGCAAAAGTATGCGATTGATGTCAAGACACTCACTTACGATGTTCAAGATCGCAAGCAGGTCAAAAAAGCGATTGGGTCGTTAACAGGGAAATGGAAAGACATAGACTTCTTGATTAACAATGCCGGATTAGCACTCGGTGCAGATGAATTTGACCAATGCTCCTTAGATGATTGGGAAGTCATGATAGATACGAATGTTAAAGGGCTACTCTATATGTCTCGGATGGTATCCCCAAGCATGGTGGAGAGAGGTAATGGGTATATTATCAATGTCTGTAGTACGGCAGGCCATGAAGTCTACCCTACTGGCAATGTGTACTGTGCCACTAAGCACGCTGTAGATGCCATTACAAAGGCGATGCGCATCGATCTCGTATCAAAAGGAATCAGAGTCAGTCAAGTATCTCCTGGGGCGGTAGAGGAGACAGAATTCTCCTTAGTCAGGTACAAAGGTGATAAGGAGAAAGCTAAGATCTATGAGGACTATAATCCGCTGACGTCAAAAGATGTGGCTAAGGCCATCTACTTTATGGCATCACAACCGAAACATGTGGCTATTCATGACATCGTCATGACGGGCGCACAACAAGCCAGTGCCACGATTTTTGACAAGTCTGGCAGGAGTGATCGGTAAGGGTTACAATTGAGGTTCGTCCTTTTATATTTAGATAATGAGCTCATCAAACCAATTAGCTACCCGACTCTTTGGAGTTTTCTTCTGTTTTATACTAATTCTGATGTCTTGCACATCAGAGAAAGGTGATGAATATCGTAAAATAGAAATGGAAGAGTTAAGACAAAGACTGATTAACAATAAGGTCAATTTGGTCTATGTCAGTTACAAGGATTCACTGGGTAATGACTTATCTCCAGAACTAAGAGCGCTCTTGAATCAAGGTAAGGCAATGAGAACTTTCTATGCGAATAGAGCAAATGAAATCACTCAAATAAGATTGACAGAATACTCCGATGATTTAGTATTCGATGAGATTCAAATCAGGGAGTTACTAACTAGTCCTTTTAATTCATTTCAACGTATAGATATCAATTGCGAAGTTGCTGATTCGCTGATCTTGGATAGGTTTGAAAAAGATCAAGCGATACGATCACAAAGCACACGTGGTTTTCATGAAATGTCTATTATGGACTCTATAAACCAGCAGATCATTATATCCCTAATGGAGCAATGTCCGTGGCCTGAAGATCCTCAATTGATTAGAGCCATGTGGTTTATCATCCAACATGCCGACTCTGGATTTATGGCATATTATTACCCAAGATTTAAGCAAATGGTAAGAGACTCTTTATTATCTGCGTCTACTATGGCGCTAATGGAGGATCGAATGCTCATGAATCATGGTTATCCCCAGATCTATGGGAGTCAGATCGTTCAAAAAAGTATCTATCGATTGCGAGACTCAGCCAATGTAAATCAGTTAAGAGCAAGTGTAGGCATGGGTTCAATAGAGGAAAATGCAAGGAGGTTTGATTTTGAATATGATCCAAACTAGTTCTTAAATAATAAATATCTGTGAATTCGCCCTCAACTCTTGATGGGATGAAAGATCTTAATTCCACTGGGATCCTCAACCTCTTCAATCCTGCCTTCATCTAACAACAAATCAATATAAGCCAAGGTCATATTGAATGCTGGCATGTGCCAACGTCCCTTATAGAGCTCTTGGAAAATTTCTAAGAGATTATCGGTTCCGCTGGCAATGAGTTCATAACATTCTTCTTTGCGCTGGTGGATCCGCTTAACCTGTCGATCAATTTTGACTTTAGGATCATCAAATTCCTGATAATGACCCGGATAGACTGTCGTGATATCCAAGTTCCTAAAATACTCATAGGATTGTAATAAGGTTAGAATACCTCGTTCTCTAACATCCTGATTGTCGTTTAATGGTTCCATCACGGGTGTAGGCGTAATATTGAGGAGCATATCGGCTGCTAAGAGTCGCTGAGTAGGTCTGTGATAAAAACAGGATTGAGTACTAGTATGGCCCGGTGCATGGATCACTTCCCAAGGTTCTCCACCAATATTTACTTGTCCCTCGCCATGATTAAATATGTTGAGCCGATCTGGATCTATGTCTTCCCACTGTTGGAGGATCTTGTTACTCATATCTTTAAACATCATGAGTAAACCATGGCTCAATTCCTTTGGGAGGTACTCACCCATGGTATTCACCATGATATCTGCTCTCTTCTTCCAGTTATACTCAAGATTGGTAGCCCATGGCTTTACTAAGTCTGAGACCCATACTGAGCAGTCTGCCGCTTTAGATACACGATCAGCCATTCCTATATGGTCGACATGGGCATGAGTGATATAGATATCGTCTATATCCTTGAAACTTAGGTTCTGCGCTGATAAACCTTCAGACAGTGCGTCAAACGAAGCATCAGTATCTTCGCCACAATCAACCAAGCTGATTTTTTCACCTTCTACTAAGTAACAGTTTACGGTGGTCATCCCAAACTCCTCAGGTAACTCTATTCTCGTGATTTTACTATCCATCCCTCCTGATACGTTGTAAATTTCTAAGTGATATATATACTGACACTCGGTGCCACAGCTTTAGCAATACCCAGACTTGTTGGATTATCAGAAATAGAATGACCAGTAATGCCGATGATACTCCTATTGTGGCATCTATTCCAATAGATAAACCATATAATAGCACAAGGATCGATGCGAATAATAGGAGTTGGATACAATGATCTTTCCGGGTAGACTTGACTTGATTCAGCCCTTTTCTAAATGCCGATAAACTCCAATAACTCTGATAGATCATATAATACCTAGTTTGGACCGACCACGAAAATAAAAAGGCTATACCAGCGAAGTAAATCACGCCAAGTATCGGTATCAACCACACAATCATATACTCTGCCACCCAATGCTCAATCATATAAAATAGATTGGTCACAAAGGGTATCCAAATCAATACTGTCCACACTATGGTCAAAAACATAAAGAAAAGTGAAACACTTAAAAAGCGCTTAAAATAGGACTTCACACCACGTGTAAAGTCTTTAAAACTATACCGTCGATGATAGATACAATATAGTAGACCACTGTGCAAAAACAAGGAGATAATCAGGTAGATGATACTGACCAGCACCGCAGCCTTACCAATAGAAGACCAACTGACAGGTGCAGCATTTTTTAGATCTTCAATAATCTTGTAATCAAAATCTAACAGGAGTCTTTTAATTGAAACCGTATGCGAAATCTGATCGATGAATCGGCTCGCTGCGATACCTACAATAGCTGCTAGCAGGAGTTGAATCATGTAAATGAACCCAATGATCTTCTTGAGTTTCAAAGATTCTCTAAAGGATGATATGACAGCATCAACATTGTTCACATCAAGGTAGATATAGTCTGCATCAAGTTCTGCGTCCAGTACGCCGCCCTACTAAAGTATTTGACCATCGTCATTGGACTATTATCGACTGTATAGCTATTATTATTAAAGTCTGTATCGATTAGAAGTTTTTGATCAGGATCTAGCTCGACTTGTACAAGAGCAAGCTCCGATTCTACTGTATACTTTTTAGTATTCCTCTCAGTATACCAGACTGTATCTTGAGAGGTCCCATCAGCATAAGTAAATCTAAGATCGACCGGAATCTCAAACTCCTGGAGTTGCTCTACCGCAATAATATAGGTATACCTGTTATCGTCCTTTGAGGTAGTTACATCAGTAATCGCAAAATCACAAACATCTGTTTCATCAAGACCCGTTCGCAGCAAAGCGAGAACCTGATCATATTGATTCTTACCTAAGTGATCCTCAGCATGTTCTTGTACCATATTAACGAAGTCTGATTTACGTGGGTGTGTAAACCTTTGTCTCTGAAAATATGACCTCATCATTCCGTAGAAAAGCTCTTCGCCCATAATATTCTTAATGGATCCCAAGATCAAAGATGTTTTGGCATAAATCAGGCCCTTATAATCCCCTCGGATAAGCCAAGACTTATCAGTAATGGCACTACTACGTTTATTAGTCATGCTCACGTACTCATTGCGAGAATTGTCAATGTTAGACATCTTGTAGCCCAATAAATCTACCAATGAATTGTCACCATCACCATAATAAGCTTCCATGATGTTGTCTTCGAAGAAAGTCACAAAGCCTTCATCAAGCCACGGTGCTTCTTTCTCATTGCTTGCTATGACAGCCATAAAAAATTGGTGACAGAACTCGTGAATGATCAGAGACTCGAGTGAGCGAACAGCCTTGGGGAAACCATAAAATGACCCTCCAGTGATGAATGTTGGATATTCCATAAATCCAGATCTCATACCCAGTGCTGGAGGATCCATCACGGTAATCTTTGGATATGGATAAGCTCCGAGATGTTGATGCATAAACTCGAGACTATTCTTGAGAGCACCAACTATCCGAGGTATGTGGTTCTTATGATGACTCGGATAAAGAAGTTCTATATCAACGCCGTTCCAATTATCGGAATAAATGTCAAAGTCAGGATAAGCGACCCAGGCAAAGTCGATTACGTCCTCAGCACTAAAAAGATGCGTTACTGTGCCGTTGTTATTATCAATTTGATCTACTCTACATCCGCTACCACCGACCGTCATCATCCGATCTGTAGTAATGCTCATATCATACGTACCGAACTCCCCATAAAACTCCATGCGCTGCAGAAACTGATGACAGTTCCATCCCCAGACACCTTCCTCATTAGATTCATAAACGCCAAGCTTCGGGTACCAGTGAACTACGAAGTTGAAGTTATTCTCTGCAAATCCTACACGAGCTATAGTCCGAGGCAATTTAGACACGAACTCTGTAATGAGCGTCAGCGTATCGCCCGGTGCTACTGACTGATCAAGGTCAATTCTGATTACGGATTGATCTAACTCGTTGTTATCTAATTTCTGGATATACCTTCTCTCGAGCTCACGATCTGAGTCGGGGATCTTAACGGACTCTAATGTGATATAACCCCAATCTTCTTCAGGACGGTCGGATATATCTTGACCCATGACATTGGCCCCAGTATTACGCAGATAACTGCTATTGTAATCTTTGAATGAGTTGAGGTACATATACAGCTCAACATGAGCCACGGTATCTGGACTATTGTTAATCCATTCAATAGATTGAGTGCCAGTTACTAAATGTTTGGTGTGATCCAGTGTGACATCCATTTCATAGTTAGCTAGGCGCTTAGATAACGCTTGATCTTGCTGAAAACCGCATACATTTTGCGCATTGGTGGCACACCAAGTAAACGCAATACATATGAGTGGAAATAGTCTTTGCACCAGATTCTATTAGGAGTTGAAAGTTATCAATCTAACCATAAACTTTACGATAGTTTCTCGACATATCTTTCGTCGAGTGCAAATTGATCAGGATTCTTTCCAGCAATCGTTTTATAGAATGAAAGAATCACCGCCATATCTTGCTCTATGTCTCCGCTAAGATGCAATGCTTTGGTGTGAATGCCAGCAACCTTTCGGGCATAATCTACATAGCCAAAAACTAAAGGAACTTGTGCCTTGGAGGCGATGTGATAAAATCCTGTTTTCCACTTTGTCGTTCGTCGTCGAGTTCCTTCGGGAGCAATTACGAGTGCAATACGATCCATTTGATCAAAAAATGATACCATTTGTTCAACTTGGCTGGGACCTTTAGATGGGTCGCTTTTGGGTGCTCTGTTAATCCCTAAACCACCTAGTGAATTGACCAGTATGCCAAATGGGAATTTAGTCCAGTCATCCTTAATAGCAACCTTCATTGGAACACCCAAGACCCAGAAACCTATAATAACAAAAAAGAAATCCCAATTAGTCGTATGAGGCGCAGCAAGACATACGGCTCGTTCGGCTTCAGGAGGGAGATTTTCATCAACACTCCAACCAATCATCCAAAATATTAGCCTACCAAGCACCTTCTTCATGAGCCACAAATATGAGAGAAATATTGATCAAGTAATGCTGAATATTAGTTTCAGCTTGGACAGACCATAAAAATCAGATGTGGAGAAAGAGCTTAACCCATGGCCATATCCTTAAGCGCCAGTACAAAAGAATCCAACTCTTCAATCGTCGTATATACATTTGGTGTGATGCGACAGCCTTTAACTTGTGGACTATCTATGCCAACAGTCCAGATGTTGTAATCTTCGAGGAGTATTTTAGCCATCTCTTTAGGGTTCAATCCAGCAATTCCTACATTGGCAATGCCACAAGACCGATGGCTATCGATAGGCGTATTTACAACAATGTTTGGGACGTCTCGTACTTGATCACTCCAATACCGCTGTAGATATCTAAGGCGAGATTCTTTACGTTTCAAGCCCATCTTGTCCAGATAATCTATCGCATCGTTGACTGCAAGATCCGTATGTACAGGATGTGTACCTGTATGATTCAGTTTTTTGATGTCATCATCTTCTTTGTTATACTCTGCGAATAAGGGCCATAAGTTCTTTGCCTTTCCTTTCTTGACATAGAGTAAACCAGCACCCAGTGGAACACTCAACCACTTATGGAGACTTGAACCGTAATAGTCACAGTCCAGATCCTTAATATTAAAATCAATATGACCTATCACATGAGCACCATCGACTAAGACATCTACGCCATGGTTGTGTGCCATATCACAGATTTTTCTGATCGGAAGGAGATGGCCTGTGATATTGATCATATGACAGACCATCAGTAGTTTAGTCTTGGAGGTTATAGCGGATTCGTAGAGTGACACAATCTCGGTATCACTTGTTGGATGATTAGGGACGTTGATGATCCTGCTTTTTATCCCGTAGCGCTGTTCCATCAGTTTGAATTGATTGCGCATAGCACCATAATCTTGATGTGCGTAGACGGCTTCATCATCAGCTTCCCAACTATATCCACTGATGATACTATCGAGAGATTCGGTCGTGTTGCGAGTGATGACAACTTCATCAGGACTAGCTCCGATAAGCTCAGCTAAGCGAGCAGCAGCGCTGTCCTTATTGTCCCATTGTTCTGTGCGCATATAATACGACGCCTGGTAATTGACCTCATTAATGAGGTCATGGTAGCGCTCCATCGTGTATTGCGGCGTCATACTATAATAGCCGTTCTCGAGATTGATATAGTCAGGTTTGAGTTTATAACCACTTCTGATAGTTTCCCAGTATGCTTCATTCCGAGCTACTTCATCGGCAGAAGCGCCATCTAAGAGAAGATTCCACTGATCCATCTGATCAAACAATGAGGGCGCCATCGTTGCAGCGCCAAATGCTTTAAGGAAGGTGCGTTTTTTCATACGTCATGCATTTGAATCATTAAGATAAAAAGACTCGCTCGAATTGTACATTTAGGTGCTAATTGATTCTTATGAAAGATTCCGTAATAGGCATTATTGGCGGCGGCATTGGCGGTTTGACCACAGCATTAGCCCTTGATCAAGCTGGTTTCAACTATCAAGTCTTTGAACGTGCTCCGGCCATAGCTCCTATTGGGGCGGGGATATGGTTGCTCCGAATGCCCTGTAGGTGCTTGAGTCACTCTGGGTTTTACCAGAAATTGAACAAGCAGGGCATTTGATTGATCGAATTACTGTTGGGCGAGCAGACCTAAGTGCCATCTTGGATCATGATCAAGGATTTATCAAAGATCACTTTGGATATAGCTCCATTGCCATCCATCGAGCGAAGCTATTAGACATATTATATAGTCAGATCCCTGCAGAACGCATTTCATTAGGTAAGTCTATAGATTCTTTTGAGGAGGATGCCTCAGGCAAGATTTATCCGTAGATTACACACTCCAACTATCTAACTACTATGCTTACCAAAATCCTCAATTTACTGAAGGCCATTGGACCGGGAATTTTTGCGATCGGCTATACAATCGGCACTGGCAGTGTTACTGCGATGATTGTAGCTGGTTCGCAGTTTGGAATGCAGTTGTTGTGGGTATTATTCCTGAGTTGCTTGTTTTCATGGGTGTTGATGGAAGCTTATGGTCGTTATTATCTCGTTACTGGCGAAACCGCATTGTATAGTTTCAAAAAAAGACTCAAGTTAGGTCCACTGGTAGGAATACTAATTATTGCAGGGATCACCCTCGGTCAATGGAATTCGTTGATCGGGATACTCGGTATATCCTCTAATGCCATATTTGAAACCATAGGTTTATTCTTTCCAGCCACTCAAGGTTATGAGTACATCGGTGTGCTTGGTATTGCTCTTACGATCATTTCTATTTTCTATATGGTATTGCTCAAGGGTACCTACAACATTTTTGAGAAGGTCTTGATCATCTTTGTAAGTCTGATGGCGATCTCTTTTATCTTATCATTTTTTGTTGTGTTACCCCCAGTTGATCAGGTTGCTAAGGGTTTTATACCAGAAATACCAAAAGTAGAAGGTGGAAGAATGTTGGTGGCCGCATTCGTTGGAACCACGATGGCCGCAGCTACATTTCTATCTCGGCCACTGTTCATCCAAGGTAAAGGATGGTCAATCGATAACTTACCCGATCAACGCAAAGATGCCATTTGGGCTGCGATACTGATCTTTCTAATCAGTGGCGCTATTATGGCTGTTTCCATGGGCGCATTCTACGAGGACGGTACTGTGGTGACAAGAGTCTTAGACATGGTTACAACCTTGGAACCAATAGCTGGCAAGTTTGCCTTGGTCATTTTCTTCATGGGTACATTGTCAGCAGGACTATCATCTATATTTCCGATACTCATGATTGCCCCATTAATGATAGCAGATTATAATAAGGGAGAATTGGATTTGAGTTCGCACAGATTCAAACTGATGACTGCATTGGCTTGTATCATAGGATTGACCGTTCCGGCTTTTGGGTTCAACCCAATTAATGCCCAAATCTTAACCCAGGTATTCAATGTGTTCATACTTCCACTAGTGATCTTAAGTATAATGATACTGATCAATAAAAAATCCTTGATGGGAGACCATAAAGCTGGGTTGGGTCTTAATATAGGCATGTTTGGAGCCTTGTTTTTTTCAATAGTAATCTCATACAATGGTGTATTAGCGATTCTTGAAAAGTTAAATTTATAACGTTTATATCTTCTGAAAATAGTTTGGTATGAAATATCTGAAATATGCTGCGATCATCTTAAGCCTGCTGGTTGGCTTGTTTCTCTTGCTTGGTATAGTTAAGCCCACAATTGAGTATGATTGCCAGATTATCGTAGATAAGTCCTTACAAGAATGTTGGGATGTCACCCAAGACCCTAACAAGATGACCGAATGGATGACCGGATTTAAGAGCTTTGAGCATGTGAGTGGAGAGCCCGGACAAGTTGGATCAGTATCCCATGTCATCTTCGACACCAATGGCTCTGAAGTGGTCATAAAAGAAACCATCACACAGATTATCCCTAATCATTCTATTGAGATGAGCTTTGAGAATGAAATGATGGAAATGGACTATGTCATGAAAATGGAAGGCGACGATCATCAGACCAAGATTAGTACGAATACTCTAGTAAAGGGTGGAGATGCGATCTCTCGATCGTTCATTGCGTTGGCACCGGGTTCGTTCAAAAGCCAAGAGCAAACCAATCTTGAGATGCTCAAGAAGACGATTGAACGCAATCTGATAGACTATCAACTATCTGTGGAATAGAGCGCAGAAACTACCAAAAAACCGCAGCGATAAAGACAGAAAATAACAAGCTGCAAACTACATGTCAAACTAAGTCGTACTGTCCGTACGGTGACCATTCTTTTTGTGGTGTCTTATGAGTACAAATACCAATTGTTTGAAATTTAGAAAGAAGGTTCTATATATAGAACTGGCAGCTATACTGGATGAGCTGTCAATAAGCCGCGAGTATATTCCAGAGATTAATAAGCCTAATCAAAAAGGCCGCCCCTATATCCTCCTCTACCCTAATCATTATGAATTAGTGGTCATGAAGAGCAATGGACGCCTCAAATACGATTACTTTAATGACAGAACAGAGTTTATCTATAACGTCATCAAAAGAATACTAAGGATAGAAGCTAATCTGTACGACATCGTCTATCGAGAAAAAGGGCAAAGTTCTGAGCACTTAGTACATGAACGACAACTAAAGTTGATGAATCAAGTCAATCCAACTTGGGCTCGTAGGTTAGAGATGGAGTTGGGGTATATATAGCTTATTTGTCGCCTTCTGCGGGTTCTACATAACCATTGTATTGATCTTCAGCAATGATATCAGCAAGACCCGCAAAATACCAGCGTTTAGGATTTTCAGAATTAGGTGTTCCCTTAGCCGTAAAGCCTGTGGGAGTTTCTTCCTCGATCCATACATAGTAGCGTTGATGTCGATTAAAGTTAATCTGAGAACTACCTTGTTTTATCATCGTGACATGCCAACCATGCATGCCTGCGCCTCGATCTGAGTATCGACCGATGATTATGGTATTTGAGGAGTCTGATGAGTTCTTTAAGTACGCATCCGGTTTGATGACATCCGCCAATCGCTGTCTCGTACTCTTCTGAGTAGTAAGGGCCGATTGAGAGAAGAGTCCTGTTCAATTAAGAGAGG
>CAZJTO010000005.1:17849-25154 GCA_964548935.1 uncultured Saprospiraceae bacterium | reverse complement strand
TTAGCACCGTCGATAACAGCGTACTCACCAAAGAGCAGCAACTTACCATGACTGTTAAACAATTTTTTCGACACCGGCTAGACTTATTCGAGCCGAAGATAGAAATATATCAATACATGAAAATATTTTGTATATGAAATTTTTAATTATTTATATAATCAGTGAGGTTCTAAAACCAAAATGGTTAATAAGTGTGATTAAAACGAGAGAACTATGGATGCATTTCAAAGGAAACACGCACGGCTACTTTTACAGTAATTTTTCTGAAGTTTTCATAGTCCACAGCCGCAGCTCCGGCATCATTATATGAGGCTTTTAGTGCCCGTCCTTCTGCATGTACAAGTGGCTTTATTCCGGCATTTTGGTCGATTTCGATTATGGTAAGAGGACGGCCGATCTTCTGATTATAAACTTCGGCAAGAGCAAGTGCTTTTTGTTTTGCTGATTGCAATGCTTCCTTTTGTGCTGATAATCTATGCTGATCAATGTTGTGATTAACCAGTTTGGTAATGCTCATACTTTTGATGCCCCTAGTCTGTAGTTGGTTGCTTAGCTCATTTGAGCTTGCGATGTCTGAGAGTTTCAACTCAATGCTTTTAGCTATCAAGAAGTCTTTGCCTCGTTGTCTCCAGTGATTGCCAGAATGTTTGAGTGTAATCTGGCTCATACTGATACCAAGGGATTGAAGTTCTTTGATGAGATTATTTTCAATAGAGACAATATCAACTTTGGTTTTATAGTCTTGCCATTTTTTGCCTTCAAATTCTTCTTCCCAGTATTCTTCAAAATTGATGGTGAAATGTACTTCATCCGGTTCAACAATGGTCGTGTGTTCGCCAGAAACCTCTATAGTTTGAATGGGGTTTGTTGTGTTTTGTGCCATAATGGTGGTGCTTAGTGTAACTATTATTGCGGTTATTATCGTTTTCATGGTGGTCAATTAATGATATTAAGAATGACTGTCTATACCTTAGACGCAATTATTTATGAAGATTGCACAAAGTTGCTGCCTTTAAAGAAATATTAAATACTACATACATACTCTATATGCGGATCGTGCTCATTATTCTTTTTTTGATAGGCCTCGGGTTCAGTGGATGGTATGCGGCGGACCTGCACAAGGGAGTTATGATTCGCAAAGCTCACAAAGAAGATTTGGCAGAGATCAATAGGGTAAATTATGAGCTTTTTAATGTGGAACTATGGAAGAAAGAGGCCTTAGCCATATTTGAAAAAAAAATTAAGGATTTTGAAATCTCAAGTACGATGTATGGATTTCTCGATGAACAAGTACAAAGCTACCTTAATACGATGTATACTCGATATATCGAGTCTGGCGAACTAATTGACTTAATCATTGAAGAGGTCGAAAAAGGAGGGAAGGTTCCAAAGTTATTTCTCAATGTCATAAAAACCAATGTCGTAGAGCAAGTAGATCAGTTGGACTTAAGAAAGCAGATTCCAGGATTGTCTAAACAAGTAGTGGACGAAATACGCGCTAACGAACCACTCATCAAGACTTATATGCAACGAGAACTGCTCAGACTTGTGCTAGATGATTCTGCACAAGAGATCTCTGATCGCAGACAACATATTTATGATCGATATGCTAAGGGAAATCTTGAAGAAACAGAACAATATCTCACCGACCAGATAGCGCAACGTAACCAAGGAATATCTCAAAAATTCAGCTATTTGTTAGTCGGGCTTGGTGGCTTATTGCTGTTATGTTTTATGTTTTATAAGTTCTCATTTGAGTGGGCGACCGCTGGTCTTACAATTTTGTCGATTTTACTATTGGTCTTGGGAGTGTCCCTACCCATGATAGATATCGACGCCAGATTGGATTCGTTTGTATTCGAGTTGTTAGGAGAACCCATCTCATTTGATGAACAAGTGATCTATTTTCAGAGTAAGTCTATAGTAGAAGTTACCAAAACCCTTTGGGATAGCGGAGGAGTAGACTTAAAGGCCGTAGGGGCCTTGGTTTTGTTGTTCAGTATTGTCTTTCCATTCGTTAAGTTGATTCTGTCTGCTGGCTATCTGTTTATAAACTCACTCAAGTCAAGCAAGGTGGTCCAGAACATCATTTTCCACCTCGGAAAATGGAGTATGGCAGATGTATTTGTTGTAGCCATATTTATGGCATACATCGGTATGTATGGGATTATCACCGCACAGCTAGGGGCGATTGATAATAGTAGGCAGGGGTTTGTAATTGAGACTTTGAACTATAGTAGGCTCGCTTTAGGTGCCTTCTTTTTTACTGCGTATACGATACTATCGATCGTCATTGGTATCATCATAAAAAGACGCACTATGATCACAACAGATGTATAAGGAATAAATGAATACGAAAATTTAACAGAATCTAAAGCATCTTCACAGTATCCTTCACCGTTGCCCACTTATCTTTACGATCAAGGAATAACTAATCCCAAACTGAAACAAGCCTCTGTCACATGATCTTCTATAAGACTATTTTACAAGGAAGGCTCTCATTTAACAATGAGAAGAGCTTTGGCAAGGTGCACAAGATGTTCGAATACCGAACAGAAACGTATTACAAAAACGACGTACTTGTAGATCAAGAAGAGATTTTTAATGACGAAGTTCTTACCCTATCTATTCCTCGATTTGTCGGAAACGCCTCGGAGAAAAGTTTTCGGAATACAGTCAGCCTTTTAGAATATTGCTCTCAGTTTGCCGTATCTGGTGAGATTAATGCGTGGATGATCAACGAAGGAAAGGTCATAAATTATAAGAACATTCAGCCTGATAGTGACAAAGCTATCGTAATGCAATTCAGGAAGGCGGATGAATTTTTCAGAGAAGGGCACGATGAAGAGGCGCTGGAGGCACTCAACAGAACACTTGAAAAGTACGATGCGCATGCGCAAGCCTATGAACGGCGAGGATGGGTTAACATGCGGCTAAAGAATTATAGTGATGCACTATATGATTTTAACAAAGCCATCAAGATCGATGACTCGATAGCATTTGCCTATCACGGCAAAGCCATTATTGCTCGAAATGAAGATAACCTCGAAGAGGCGATCAAAAATTTTGAACTCACACTCAAAAAGTCAGTAGCCCTCGAAGCGCTCTATTGGAAAGCGAGAGTAAAAAAAGCAGAGTGTCATATCAATAGAGGGGAGTGGGATAAAGCAGAGTTCGATCTGCGCTTCTTCACTAAAAGAAAGTTTAAGGACGGCGATAAGAATCTGCTCAAGAAAGCATACGGACATATGCTATATAGCTATGTCTTACTTAAGAAAGAAATGACCGCTGAGGCTTTGGAGCATATAGATTTAGCATTTGAGCATAATGCCAAAGACTCAAAAGGGTTTACTCCAGCAAAAGGACACTACTATCGAGGTCTGATCAGGCAAGCTATGGGTAAAAAAGATTTTAAAGAGGAGCTCAAAAAAGCCCAAGCGCTTGGATCTAAGAGTGCAGAGGAGTTATTAGCACAAGTCTGAAAAACTAAGATCTCATAAAATTAGGTTATAACATTATGCCTAACTATCTCAATTTCTTGCAACTATTGATTCTCTTCTTTTTAGTCTCGTGTGGAGGAGGACCTAAGCCGATAGATTATCAAGAGTTGTTAAAGACATCTCAAGCATCATTGAACAGAGGATTGTATGCAGAAGCCCTCGAGGGGTTTAACACATTAAAAGAAACTCCAGAGTATTACAATGAGGGTCTCAAAGGAATCATTGCTGTTTATCAAAACCAAGGAAAGATTGATCAGCTTTTGCCGCTTCTCGCACAAGAGAGCGAGAATAGGAACAACCGTTTTTTGCTCAGCGCCTTAGGGGGGCTATATCGGGATCAAGGAGATCTTAAGCAATCACTCAAGTATTATGAACAGTATCTGTCGGAGTTACCTGATGGGAGTAAGAATGTATCCCGTGTCAATAAGATTACAACAGAGCTTAGGCACGCTATTGACTTGATTGACAATCCATATGATGTGACGGTTCGTAAGCTTGACAAACCAGTGAACTCTAGTTTTTCAGAGTATGCACCTAGTTTTACATTGGACGAAGAGAGACTGATCTTCACACGTGAATTAAGGGGACAAGAAGACCTTTATGAAGCCGTGCTCATCGACAGCAAATATGTCGTTAACCCCATAGAGGCTGTCAATACTAGAAAATACAATGAAGGAGCGCAGTCGATCTCTGGAAATGGATTGAAGCTCGTATTCACCCATTGTAACGAAGACTTTGGGTACGGAAGTTGTGATCTATACGAATCGTCTAATATTAATGGCGAATGGTCCAAGCCGAAAAATATGGGACCTGTCATAAATGGAAAAACCTGGGAAAGCCAACCATCATTAAATGCTGATGGCACAGAGTTATATTTTGCAAGTAATCGTCCTAATGGGCATGGAAGTAGTGATATCTGGAAGAGCACGATCAACGCAGACGGTACATGGTCACAACCAGTTAATCTGGGGGGTAATATAAATACATCTAAAAAGGAGCAATCCCCTTTCATACACCCTGATGGACAAACCATATACTTCAGTTCTGATGGACATCTCGGAATTGGCAAATTTGACTTGTTTCTAAGTAGGAATACCGAACAAGAATGGTCCACACCACAGAATATAGGTGCGCCGATTAACACCATTTATGATGATCATAATCTCATCGTAAGCACAGATGGTCAGCGTGCATATTACTCTAGACAGGACTCTGGAAGCGCCGATCGCAACATTTATGAGGTATCCCTCCCTGCATCGGTTAAACCGTTGCCCACTAGTTACCTGAAGTTGTATGTGTTGGATGAATCTGATCACCAATCGTTGATGGCGGAAGTCGATTTTGATGACGTAGATACTGGCGAGGGACTTAAGACTCTAATGACAGACCCAACGGGGCTATTGCTGACGACTCTGCCAATCGGACGTAACTTAGCGATTCATGTAGAGCATGAGGGCTATCTTTTTCATTCAGAAAACATTCACTATCCAGAATTGAGATATGGTCAAGATCCCTATATCGACACCATATATTTACAACGGTTTAAAGAGGAGCCGACAGCAGTAGAAGAAGCCCCGTCGATTATCCTAAATAATATCTTTTTTGATAGCGGAAGCGCTGACTTGAAACCCGAGTCGCAGCAGGAAATATCATATATATATAACCTACTTAGTAGCGACCCATCTATTCATGCAACAATCATCGGACATACTGATAATGTCGGAACAGAATCAGATAACCAATTGCTCTCAGAGAGACGAGCTATTTCAATAAAGACAGCATTAGTTGGTAAAGGTATCGCCGAACCAAGGATAGGAACCATAGGTAAGGGTGAGTCAGAACCGATTGCCGACAATACAACAGAGGAAGGAAGGAAAATCAATCGCCGAACCGAATTAAAAATTAACCGCAGTTAATCCATGCCAAAGAGGAGAAAGAAAATAATCGAAGGGGTTAAGGCGATTGATTTAGGCGATAAGGGCCAGACTATAGGAAAGACACCAGAAGGCGAGGTTGTTATCATCAACGGTGGATGCGTGCCAGGGGATGTCATCGACTATGTCGCACTTCGAAAGAAGAAGGGCCTAAAGTTTGGTATTACCAAGGAGGTCGTCGAGTTTTCGAAAGATCGAGTAGAGCCAGTCTGTCAACATTTTGGGACTTGTGGAGGCTGCAAGTGGCAGAATCTTAGCTATGAAGCACAGCTCAAATACAAACATCAATATGTAGTACAGGCTATCCGTCGAATAGCGAAAGATGACGAAACTAAAGTTTCAGACATTGTCGGTTGTGATCAACTGTATCAATATCGTAACAAGCTTGAGTATTCGTTCAGCACTAAACGCTGGCTCACTGTAGAGGAAATTGAATCAGGCGAGGATTACGGAAACGAACAAGGTCTTGGATTTCATGTGGCTGGTGCATTCGATAAGGTTCTTAATATTGAGAAATGCCACCTCCAAGATGACTATACTAACAAAATAAGGAATACGATCAGGACCCTTGCCAAAGAGCACAATTGGACTTACTACGACATCCGAAATCACAAGGGATTATTGAGAAATGTTATGATTCGCAATACATCAACAGGCTTGTGGATGTTTACGATGATATTTGGTGCGGATGATAAGAAAGCGATCAGTAACTTCTTCGATGTTATGATGCCACTCTTCCCAGAGATTAACGCTTGGCACTATATCATCAACACTAAAGCGAACTCTAGCACTGCTGATTTGCAATCGGTACATGTCGCTGGAGATGAAAACATTATCGAGAATATTGGTGCACTGAAGTTTTATATAAGCCCAAAATCATTTTTTCAGACAAATAGCTTTCAGACTCAGAAGCTGTATGATATAGCTAAGAACCTTGCAGACCTCAAGCCTACAGATGTTTTATATGATTTGTATACCGGTACTGGGAGCATAGCATTATATCTGGCCTTCGATTGCAATAAGGTTGTTGGGATAGAGCAGATTCCTGAAGCGATAGCTGATGCCCATCGCAATGCGGCGCTAAACAACATCACCAATGCAGATTTCTTAGTAGGTGATGTCAGGGATGTCCTTGATGTTTCCTTCAGAGACAGGTATGGCACTCCTGATGTGATCGTTACTGATCCTCCTCGGGCAGGTATGCACAGTGATGTAGTTGAGACATTATTAGAATTGTGCCCACCTAAGATTGTGTATATCAGTTGCAACCCTTCGACTCAGGCCAGAGATATAGCACTCCTCAAGGAAAAATACGAGTTGATGCAAGTTGTCCCAGTAGATATGTTTCCTCATACGAGCCATATTGAATCTGTAGCATTATTACAATTACCTTCGTAGTATGTCAACGACTAAGTTTATACAACTTGAGGAGGATCTCCAGGATTATTCTTCGACCATGGAGAAGGCCCAGCAAGCGATCTTGGATCAAGAGATATCTAAGTATCCTATATTTGTAGTGCATCAACATGAAGTTGAAATTGGGGTATTACTCGTAGACGGAACTAACTTAGGACTGTTATGGTCTATTCATGCATCAACGTTAGAAGAGTTTGTTTCTAAGCAAGTTATCCAACCAGAAAAAGTTGATTCGTTTATAGAGGTTTATAAGGATACGGATCAATACTTTTGCTGCTTTGTATTAAGCGAGCTTGGAGCAAATTTCATCTTCTTACCAAAAAGCACAAAGGGATAATTATGAAGGGAATCATTTTAGCTGGAGGACTTGGGACGAGGTTATATCCACTTACCCTTGCCATGAGTAAACAGATGATGCCAGTCTATGACAAGCCGATGATCTACTATCCCTTATC